>CAZHIV010000509.1:0-3298 GCA_964532675.1 uncultured Planctomycetaceae bacterium | reverse complement strand
TCCGCCTGGCAACGAAGCGACCGGGAGGCGCCGGCCGATATCCGCTTTACCAAGCCGAGCATTGCAGCGTCGCTAAACGCAGCCGCCGAGCCGAGCACCAAAAAGAACGCCGTGGCCAATCAGCAGTCGCCGCCGTTGCTCTCGCCCGCGCCTACCGCGCAGGTGTCGATCTCGGACTCGAAATCGCCGGCCGCTCCCGCGCGGTTGCCGCAATCCGCCTCGCTGAGCGCCCTGCTTGGCCCGGCGATTCAGCCGTCGGCCCAGCAGCAGCCCTCGGCCCCAATTGCTTCGACGCCGGAGACTGCCGCGAAAGAGGTACAGCGCGCAAGCCGCCCGTTGCTTATCGAAAAAGTCGCTCCCATCCCGGTGCCGAAGACCGAACAACAGGCGAGCACTGCCGATCAGGCGCTGCCTGACGTGCGGTTGACCGATGAGCAATTGCAGCTCGTGTCGCGCATCTTGCTGGACACGCGTGTGGAGCATGCCGCACAAGAAGAGCCCCTGCCGGCCGGGCCCAACGCCGATCCATTCCGAAGCGACGGCGACCACCAGCGCAATAAGTCGGACACACACTTGCTCGACAACGGCGAATACTACGGAGATTGCTGCCCGCCGCAACCCTGCCTGTTTTGGGTAGCCGGCGTGGAAGCTACCTTCTTGAGCCCCGACATCAACAGCAACGGCCGCGCCTCGTGGGCCGTCGAGGATGTGATCGAAGATCGCGAAGAGGTCTATGTCACCGACGATACCGATTCCATGTACCTCTCGCCGCGCGTGTGGATCGGCGTGCAGGGTTGTGCCTGGGGCGCGAACCTGCGCTATTGGCACCTGCACGCCTCCGAAAGCCATTTCGATCCCAGCGTCGGCTCCTTGGGCACCTGGGACGACTTCGACTGCGGCATACCCGACGTCGGTTTCTTCTCGATGACCCGACTCGAAGCCTACACGATCGACCTCGAGCTGACCCGCCGCTTCTGCCTGCACGATTGCCAGATGCAGGCCTCGGTCGGCGTTCGCCATGCCGAGATCGAGTATGCCGAGTCGATCACCGGCACGGCCCTGGCGACCGATGCCAACTTGTTCGGCTACGCGGAAGCCGACCGCTACACGCGCGGCACCGGTATCGTCCTTGGCTGGTATGGCCGCAAGCCGCTGTTTCCCTGCTCGTGCGTCCATTGGTACTACAATCTTCGCTGGTCCGCCCTGTGGGGACCGACGCAAACCGCCGTCGAAACCGGCGCCACCGTCCTGGCCACCGGCGCCAACGCCGGGTCCGTCAACGGCGCCTACACCTGCGTCGACGACGACCTGTACATTAGCGAAGTGCAGCTCGGCCTCGAATGGAACTACGCCCTGCAGTGTGTCCCGGCCAACGCCTTTTTCCGCGCCGGCGTGGAATATCAACGCTGGGCGGGCGGGATGGGCTACTCCGAAGCCGGCTCCTTTGCGGGCGTCGAAATCGACGACGACTTCGCGCAGGTCGGCTCCACGTTCGCCAGCGCCGCCGCGCCGGAGTTGGACCTCATCGGCATCACGATCGGCACCGGTCTGACGTGGTGATAAATAGTCGTCCCTGATAAATCACGATTGTCGTTGAGATTTGCGGGTGCATTGTGTTCAGGATGGCGCTAAAATTTGCCAAGTTTTGGTCCTCACGGTCCCGAAAGCTGGCAAAAAATGAAGCCCCGCATCCGAACTCCGCAGTGTGAATTGTTTGGTGCTCAGTTGAGCGAACTCTTGAATCCCGAGCATCCGCTGTACGTGCTGGCCGAGCGGATCGACTGGTCGGTGTTCGACGCGTCCATCGACGCCTGCTACGCCGAGGAGATCGGCCGTCCGGGCGTGAACACCCGGCTGATGGTGGGCCTGCTCTACCTGAAGCACGCCTACGACGAGAGCGACGAATCGGTGGTGGCGCGGTGGGTGGAGAATCCTTACTGGCAGTTCTTCTGCGGTTGCCAGTACATGCAGCATGAGTTGCCGATCGACCCGTCGAGCCTGAGCAAGTGGCGAAAGCGCGTCGGCGCCGAGCGGCTGGAGAAATTGTTGGAGGCAACCATTCACGCCGCGTTAGCCATGAAGGCCATGCGGCCCCAGGAGCTCCAGAAGGTGAACGTCGACACGACCGTCCAAGAAAAAGCGATCGCCTTTCCGACCGACGCGCGGCTGTATCACAAGATGCGCGTCGCGCTGGTGCGGCGGGCCCAGGCCTTGGGCCTGGTGCTGCGGCAGAGCTATCGCTTCAAGGGCAAGAAACTGCTGGCCCGGCAAGGCCGTTATGCTCATGCGCGGCAGATGAAGCGAGCCGCCAAGATGACCCGCCAGCTCAAGACGATCCTGGGCCGCGTGGTGCGAGACATCGAGCGCAAGGCCCGCAGAATCCAGGGCCAAATCGCCGACGGAGCGTTACGGGAGCTGGTCGCCTTGGCCCACCGGCTGTTGGCTCAAACTCGCACTAGCAAGAACAAGCTCTACAGCATTCACGCTCCCGAGGTGGAGTGCCTCGCCAAGGGCAAAGCGCACAAGCATTATGAGTTCGGCTGCAAGACGAGCGTAGCGACCACCAGCCAGAGCAACTGGATCGTCGGCACTCAAGCCTTGCATGGCAATCCCTACGACGGGCACACCCTCGGCGGGGCGATCGAACAAGTCGAGCGACTTTCCGGCCACGCGCCGCACGACGTGATGGTCGACCAAGGCTATCGGGGCCATGGCTACAAGGGCTCGTCGATCGTTCACGTGGTGCGGTCGATTCCCAAGCGGGCCACGCGGGCGCTGCGGCGCATGCTCCGCCGTCGGGCGGCCATCGAGCCGACGATCGGGCACATGAAAAGCGACAATCGCATGAACCGAAACTATCTGACCGGTCGCGAAGGCGATCGGATCAACGCCCTGCTGAGTGCCGCCGGGTACAACCTCCGCAAGCTGCTGCGGTGGGTTGTTTTTGCGCAAGTTTTCTGGCTCTGGCATCGCCTCGCAGCCAAGTTGGCCACCGAACTCGCTCTCCGCAACACGACCAGTCAGCCTCACCGCGTCCGATTCGCCCCTGCCCAGATCTAAAAATCACCTCGAACCCCGCCGGTAGACCGTTTATCAGGGACGACTAGCTAGGCTTCGATGCTGCGCGCTCATGACACGCCCTCGCATGGCACGTAGATCTACTCAACTCCTTTCAGGCTTTCACGTTTGAGCACGTTCCTGGGCCTCATCATTCGATCGTACGTCTTTTGCCTGCGTTTTCTCTGGCGTGGCTTAAAGCGATCCGGTCGGTCGGCCACTCGATAAGTGACGATCGCGT
>CAZHIV010000508.1:0-3589 GCA_964532675.1 uncultured Planctomycetaceae bacterium | reverse complement strand
AATGAGCCAGTCCCCGACGGTTCTGGGATAGGCTCTTAGCCTTCGCGTCCGACCGCACATGTTGCATCCAAAAGCCACAGGCCACGCTTCGATGAGGCACGTTCAGGGCATACCTCTTGCCGTGGTGTGGACGGCGAGCGCGTACGCAATCCTCGGTGCCGCTGTCACGATTTTTGGCTGGCTGATCGACCGACCGCGACTGACGGACTGGGGCGGCGACGGCATCTCGATGTTCGTCAACGCGGCCCTGTGCGTCATCCTTTGTGGAGTGGCGCTGCTGTTGATTGTCGGGCATCGAACGGGGTGGCGCCGCCGCGGCGCTCGCGCCGCCGCCGGTCTTGCGGCCCTCATCGGCGGCTTGACCCTCGTTCAGCACCTGACCGGCCTGAACCTGGGAATCGATACTCTGCTCATCGACCGCCCTTGGGGACAACGGGCTGCCACTTCGCCCATGCGAATGGGCCCCCCGGCTTCGACTTCGTTCTTGATTCTCGGGGCCGCCCTCATCATGACCACGTTTCGAGCCCGGGCTCGCTGGCTGGCGAGTGTTCTGGCGCTGCTGCCCGTGGCCATTGCCTCGCTATCTCTGACCGGCTACTGGTTCGGAGCCGACCAATTGTTTGGCGTGGCGCGGTTCACGGGCATCGCCTGGCAGACGAGCACGATGCTGGCGGTGCTTGGAATCGCCACGATGGCCGCGGTGCCTGAATTCGGGATCGTCGCCGCGCTCCGCCGCACCGACAGCGGGGGTGCGCTGCTGCGCCGGCTGATCGTGCCGATCGTCGTTATTCCGCTGGTGTTGGGATGGCTGCGAATCGGCGGTCAGAATGCCGACCTATACGACACCGCGTTCGGCACGTCGCTGCGGACCTTGATTGAGATGGGCCTGTTCGTGGCCCTGCTTTGGTGGACGTCCAACAGCATCAGCCAGCATGAGAAGGCGGCCCGCGCGGCACAGGGACGGTTGGCGGCCATCATCGAATCGACAGAGGACGCCGTCGTCAGCAAGTCGCTCGACGGCACCATCCAGAGCTGGAACGCCGGCGCCGAGCGCTTGTTCGGCTATAGCGCCGCCGAAGCGGTAGGACAGAACATCCTGCTTGTCGTTCCTCCCGAGCGAGCCGACGAGGAAGCGGCCATTCTGGCCCGCCTCCGCCGCGGAGAACGCGTCGACCACTTCGAGACGGTGCGCGTGCGAAAGGACGGCACCCAGTTTCATGTCTCGCTGACCGTTTCGCCGCTCCGCGACCCGGCGGGCAACGTCGTGGGCGCCTCGAAAATCGCCCGCGATATTACAGAACGCAAACGGGCCGACGAGGCGCTTCGCCGCAACGAGGCCGAGCTTCATACCCTCGCCAACTCGATCCCCCAACTGGCCTGGATGGCCAATCCGGACGGCCATATCTTCTGGTACAACCGGGGGTGGTACGAGTATACCGGCGCCACGATCGAAGAAATGCAGGGTTGGGGCTGGCAGTCGGTGCACGACCCGCAGATGCTGCCTCTCGTCCGGAAAAGTTGGAAGCATTCGCTCGACTCAGGCGAGCCGTTCGAGATGGAGTTTCCACTTCGCGGCGCCGACGGGAAGTTTCGCTGGTTCCTCACCCGCGTCAACCCGCTTCGCGACGACGAGGGCCGCGTCGTCCGCTGGTTCGGCACGAACACAGACATCGACCATGCCAAGCGCATCGAAGAGGAGCTGCGCGAGCAAACGCGAACGCTTGAGCTGTTGAACCAGACAGGCACCGTCGTCGGCTCCACGCTCGAGCTGCAGAACCTGCTGCAGGGCGTTACGGATATCGCGACGCAACTGAGCGGCGCCCAGTTCGGCGCATTCTTCTACAACATGACCGACAAGACCGGCGACACCTACCTCCTCTATACGCTTTGCGGCGCGCCGCGCGAGGCCTTTGAGAAGTTCGGCCAGCCGCGGGCCACCCCGCTCTTTGGCCCCACGTTCAAGGGCGAGGGACCGATCCGCTCCGACGACATCCTCCAGGACCCTCGCTACGGCCAAATGGCGCCGCACCACGGCATGCCCGCGGGCCACTTGCCGGTGCGAAGCTACCTGGCCGTCCCCGTCGTGTCGCGGATGGGCGAGGTGATCGGCGGACTGTTTTTCGGTCACCAGGAAGTGGGCGTTTTCAACGAGCGCACCGAGCGAATCATCGGCGGCGTCGCGTCGCAGGCCGCCGTCGCCATCGATAATTCCCAGCTGTACGAGAACCTCAAGCGGGCCGCCGAAGAACGCGAGCAGCTTCTCGAGGCCGAGCGGGCCGCCCGCACCGAGGCCGAGCGGGTCAACATCATGAAGGACGAGTTCCTGGCCACCCTCTCGCACGAGCTCCGAACCCCGCTTAGCGCCATCCTCGGCTGGGCGCAACTGCTGGCATCCGACGAGTTGCCGCCAGACGATGTCGCGCAAGGGCTGGAGGCCATCGAACGCAACGCCCGCGTTCAGACGCAGCTTATCGAGGACTTGCTCGACATGAGCCGCATTATTTCCGGCAAGTTGCGGCTGGACGTGCAGTGGACGGACGTGGCGAAAGTGCTCGAACAGGCGGTGGAGTCGGTCCGACCTTCCGCCGAAGCAAAGCGGATCCGGCTGCGAAAGATCATCGATCCGCATCCCGGCCCCGTGTCCGGCGATCCCACCCGCTTGCAGCAGGTGTTTTGGAATCTGCTGTCGAACGCCGTCAAGTTCACGCCCAAGGGCGGCAAAGTCGACGTCCTCCTGGAACGCGTGAACTCGCATCTCGAGGTCACGGTTCACGACTCCGGCGTCGGCATCAAGCCCGACATGCTGCCTTTTGTTTTCGAACGGTTCCGGCAGGCCGACTCGTCGACGACCCGAACTCATGGAGGGCTGGGGCTTGGGTTGTCGATCGTCAAGAACCTCGTGGAGCTTCACGGCGGATCGGTTCGCGCGCTGAGCCCCGGCGAAGACCAAGGCGCGACGTTCATCATAAGTCTGCCGCTCGCACCGGTTCGCGGTGGTGAATTGCGGGAGCATCCCACGAGTCCCAAGCCACCCACCCTCGACTGCGATCGCGTGCAGCTTCAGGGCGTGAAGGTGTTGGTCGTCGACGACGAACCCGACGCGCGCGAACTTCTCAAACGCGTGCTGACCCAATGCCAGGCAGAGGTCACGACCGCCGAGAACGGGAAAGACGGGCTGGAAAAGATTCGCGACCGCAAGCCGGACGTGATCGTGAGCGATATCGGCATGCCGGACATGGACGGCTACGAGTTCATCCGCAAAGTCCGCAGCCTCTCGCCGGCCGACGAGGGCCGAATCCCCGCGATCGCCTTGACCGCCTTCGCCCGCTCCGAAGACCGCACGAAAGCCATGCTCGCGGGCTACCAAATCCACGTCGCGAAGCCGATTGAGCCCCAAGAATTGGTCGCCACCATCGGCAGCCTCGTCCGGCGGATCGGGTAGGGCCCTGTGCTCGACCGGGCGAAAACAGAACCCTCGGGGACTGGCTCATTTTGCGGAGTCTTCGCAGCAAAATGTGCCTGTCCCCCTCTCCCAGACGGTTCGTCCTGGGTGGCCAATAAAACATGCTGAAATGGCCCCGCTGATCTG
>CAZHIV010000507.1:0-12737 GCA_964532675.1 uncultured Planctomycetaceae bacterium | reverse complement strand
GTCGGCGGTGAACGATACGGTGCCGGTGGCCGCGGCGGTGAAGCGGAAGTAATCGGCGTCGCTGAGCGTGCCGATCAGGCCCGCGATCTCGCTGGTGCCGCTCAGCGTGCCGAGGTTGTATGCCGTGGCGACGGTCGAGCCGTAGTCGTCGGTCGGCATCAGGGCGTCGATCGCGGCGTCCAGATTGAGCCGCTTGTAATTTAAGCCGGTGGCCGCGTCGAAGAACGTCGTGGCCGTGGCCATCATGTGATCGAAGATCACGTCTTGCGTGATACTCGTGTGGCCGACGAATTGCATCGCCTCGCGGACGATTACGCTCGCGCCGGCGACGTACGGCGCCGCCATGCTCGTACCCGAAAAGCTCGCGAAATCGTCGTTCACGCCGTTCTGGTTGCCGATGTAATCCGGCACGGTGCTGACGATGTATTGGCCCGGCGCACCGATCGCGCTGGGATGCCGCTGGCTGAACGAGCTGAAAATGCCGCTGTCGGTGACCGACATCACGGGCACGACGTACGGACTGGCGGCGGGGTAGCTCAGGCCGGTCGTGTTGTAGCTGGCGAACGAATTGCCGGCCGAGACGGTGATAAAAATCCCGTCGGATTCGAGTTGGGCAAACTCTTCCTCGAGGTTGGCCCAGGACGGCACGGACGTCGAATTCCACGACGTGCCAAGCGATAGGTTGACCGCGGTAATCGGATTCTCGAAGGCGTTGCGATTCTGATGGACCCACTGGAGCGCGTCCTCGACCCAGTTAAAGTAGCCGTCACCATTGTCGTTGAACACGCGCAGGCCGACGAGGTCGACGCCCGGCGCCACGCCGTCGTTGCTCGTTCCCGCGGCATCGGCGCCGATGATGCCGGCGACGTGCGTGCCGTGCGAGCCCCAGGGTCCGTCGTCGTACGGGTCGGCGTCGTTCTCTTCCGTGAAATCCCAGCCACCGACGACGCGGTAGTTCGGCCCGAATCCGCCGCCTAACGCGTAGTGGTCCCAGGCGATGCCGCTGTCGATGACCGCCACCGTCTGGCCCGTGCCGATAAAGCCGTAGTCGTTGCGGACGTTCGTCAGGCCGGTGGAGCCATGCGCGCTGGAGAGCGTCTGCTCGAGCTCGCCCATGAGCGTGTCGAGGTCGTAGTCGGCCCACTGATCGATCCAGAAATCGGCGTTGCTGTCGTGATGAACGAGCGCGGGAAACTCGGACGACTGCTCCGCGTACGCGTGCTGCTGAACTGCGCCGCCCAGCATCTGGGAAATCGGGTCGGCGGACATGACGCGCCGCTCTTCGAGCGTCTCGACCAATCGGGTGCGCGACGTGTGTCGCCGTGCGTATTTCGAAGCCATGCCCCACCCTCAACGCCGTGACGCACCCGCTCGCGCGGGCGAATGTCGGCGGCCGATTTTTAAGATGAGAAGGAGACGCGACCGTTGAGGGTGCCGGCCGAGTCGGAAAAGCCATATGCTGCGCCGGATGCGTCCGTAGTGCCCGGCCACTTAAGCATAGGTCAGAAACGAGAGGCGAGCGCACGACGCCCCAAACACCGTGTTGACGAATCGCAACACGAGTCGGATTAGAGGTTGTCGAAACGCGGCGCCGCGCCATTGCGCGAGGCTACCATGCCCACGACTCGGCGTGAGCATGCATGCGAGGGCTACGATGTACGCGTCACGCCTGCTACACTTACGCGCATGCGACTGCTCATTAAGAACGCCCAGGTCGTGCTGCCGGATGCGATCGAGCGGGTTGCCGTGGTCGTCGAGGGGACGCGGATCGCCGACATCGACCCCGCCGCGCAGCTCGCGGTGGACGAAACCGTCGACGCCAGCGGGCTGCATTTGATACCCGGCGTCATCGACGACCAGGTGCACTTCCGCGAACCCGGCCTGACGCACAAAGAGGACCTGGCCACCGGCAGCCGCGCGTGTGCCAAGGGCGGCGTCACCACGTTTCTCGAAATGCCGAACACGGCGCCGGCGACCACGACGCAGGAGCGTCTCGAAGAGAAGCTGGCCCTCGCCGCGGGAAAGTCGCTTGTGAACTACGGATTTTACATCGGCGCGACCGCCGACAATCTCGACGAGCTCCGCCGGGCGAATCGCACGCCCGGCATCAAAATCTTCATCGGCTCCACCACGGGCGACCTGCTCGTCGACGAGCAGGAAGCGCTGGAGCGAATCTTTGCCGACACCACGCTACCGATTACGGCCCATTGCGAAGATGAAGCCACGGTGCGAGCAAACGCGGCCCGCTTCCTGCGCCCCTCCCCGGTCCGGGGAGGGGCCGGGGAAAGGGCTGCCGACCTGGCCGATCACTCGCGCATTCGCGACCACGCGGCCGCCCTGATCGCCGCGCGTCGCGCAATCGATTTGTCCCACCGGCATCGGCATCGCTTCCACGTGCTGCACGTATCGACCGGCGCAGAGACCGAACTGCTGGCCGATCACCGCGGCCTCGTCACCGGCGAAGCCTGCCCGCATCACCTGTTGTTCAACACAAACGATTACGCACGGCTGGGCACGCTCGTGCAAATGAATCCGTCGCTGAAAACCGCCGCGGACAGCGCGCAACTCTGGCATGCGCTGCTGGATGGCCGGCTGCAGGTGGTTGCCACCGACCATGCGCCGCACACGCTCGAGGAAAAGCGGCAGGCCTATCCGGCGTCGCCCTCGGGCGTCCCCGCGGTGGAAAACTCGCTGGCCCTGATGCTGAACGAAGTGCATCGCGGCCGGTGCACGCTCGAACAAGTCGTTCGCTGGATGTGCGACGCGCCGGCCCGCGTCTGGGATATTGTGGGCAAAGGTCGCATCGCGGTCGGATTCGACGCCGACCTGGTGCTCGTCGACCTGGAGCGCGTCGCCGAGGTACGCAACGCAGAGCAGGTCGCCAAATGCGGCTGGAGCCCTTGGCACGGACAGACGCTCACCGGCTGGCCGGTGCGCACCTGGGTCATGGGGCACGAAGTGTATCGCGACGGAGCAATAATCTCCGGTCGTTGTGGCCAAGAAGCAGTTTTCGACCACGCCCGCGGCGGTTACTGGGCAACCGGGTAAACGATTTAGCGTGCCATCCAATAATACGGACAACGGACAACGGACAACGGACATTGGACAACGGCCCACGGACAACGGACAACGGACCACGGACAACGGACCACGGACAAGCAACATGCTACACCTGCAATGCGATACGCCGCCCCGCTGGCTCGGCGAGGTCGATTCGGACCTGGAATCGATCCTCATCGACCACGCCCACTGCGAGAAGAAGGCGGCCGGGACGGCCCTCAATCTCATCTTCGCGTACGTGGAAAACATCGAGCTATGCCGCGCGATGACCGAGATCGTGAACGAAGAGCTCGAACATTTCCACATGGTGCTCGACCTGTTGGCCCGCCGCGGCATCCGCTTCCGCCGCCTGAAACCCTCGACGTATGGCCGCGAGTTGAACGACCTCGTGCGCCGCGACGAGCCGCGGCGCGCGGTCGACCGTTTGCTCGTGGCCGGTCTGATCGAGGCCCGATCCTGTGAGCGGTTTCATGTTTTATCGGAGCACGTGAAGGACGCGGAGCTCGCCGAGTTTTATCGTTCGCTGTTCGAATCCGAAGCGCGGCACCATACGACTTACACGCGCCTGGCCAAAGACTTCGCGCCGGAAGCGGAAGTGATGAAGCGGCTCGATGAATTGGCGGCGCTGGAAGCGGCGATCATCACCCGCGGCGAGGACCTGCCGAGGATGCACAGTTGATTATTAACCACAGAGGACACGGAGGGCACGGAGGCTAAAGGTGGAACTATTTAATGCGTAAACAGCAATGCAAAACGCAACGCCGATATTGCTCTTCATTTGGGGTTTTGCATTGAACATTTTGCACTTTGCTTTTCTTACTCCGTGTACTCTGTGTTCTCCGTGGTCAATCACCAGCCCGGGCCGCGGAGGTCGATTTGACCCGTCGGCCAGCCGGGCGTGGCCGGGTAGCGCATGATGACCGTGTCCCACCAGGGGCTGGCCGTCGGGTCGTCGGCCAGCGAATTGACGAAGCGGTTGTCGACCGCGACCGCGCCCAGCCGTTCGTAGAACGGGCGGACCGCTTCGCTCGTTTGAAACAGCGCGAAGGGAAACGAGCCGTCGTCGACCAGATCGAACGCGGCCTTCGTCACGGCCTGCCCCAATTTCCTACCGCGCGCGGCCGGATCGGTGCACACGCGCGCCAGGGCCAAGACGGTAAGGTCGCCGGCGTTCGTGGCGATCGTCCGCGGCGTGACACTAGCATGGGCGATTACGCGGCCACCCTCGCGCACGACGAGCGAACGCGGCCGCTGCGACTCCGGCCCTTGATAATCCTTCCATTGCGAAAGCATCTCGGCGACGCGCGTCTCGACCATCCGCCCCGGCTTGGGCCAGATCGCGCATAGTAACTCCGCGATCGCCCGCGCGTCCTCTTCCGCGACTGCCCGCAGATCCAGAATCTCGACGTGCATTGTTTTATTTGTACTGCGATAAACGGCACATGGTGCTACGGCCTGCCAATCATCGTCGGTTGGTCGAATTCCAATTCGAGCCCGCCGACCAGGGCCGCAATCAGGTTGTAAAGCGCCGCGTAAATGATGCCGCTGATGAATCCGACGACACCGTAAAAAATCGGTAAGAGAATTAAGGCGCCGACGCCGAGAAACAGTGCCGGCATTGGCAGACCCCCGCCCCGCAAATTCACCGCCACGCCGGCCAGCGACGCCAAGGCCATAAATGCCCCGCCCAGCAGCCCGATGAATGCAAATAGCACGCCGCTCACCTTGCCAGCCGACAACACGCCCACACTTCGCAGTACCATCACGCACCTCCGGCTCGAACGTCGAGCGACTAAATCACGTACATCGGTTTCCCCCAGTCGGTTGTCGAAGGTAATGGTTCGAGCATTGGTTCACAAGTCGAACATAAAAAGAAATGATGGGCCCACTGGGCCAGCGATCGAGCGCCGTGCGCGTGGGGCGCCGGTGCGAGGACCGGCGCGCGTGCGCCACGAGGCTCGAACGGAATCCCACCCGTCCGGTGTGGGCCCTGCAACCAATTGGCCCGGCGCGCGGCAGAGCTTTCTCGCGACAGGAGGAAGGCATTTGCGGATGCCTGTGCCAGCGCGAGGATGCAAGTTGCAGCGCGGCCGAGTGAGACGTCTTTTACAGCCACACTCGAACGGTCATTTCACGCGCCACAGTAGCAGAACAGGTGGCCAATTCCTACAAGCAGTTTTGGCCAGGCGCGCGGATTGTTGAGCGGCCAAGAATTGGGGGTTGACACGTGATTCGCAATTCCGACCGTCTACAGATTATGGCATGACTCAGAGGAAGTGGAGTTGGTTTCTCATCGCGTCGGCGTCCATCGTTTCGAGTAGTTGCTGCAATCGTCGGCCCTTTTCTCCTGCGGTGTATCTTTGGCGCGGGATGACGATGATGCCGGCGTGCTCTTCGCCCCGCGCGAGAAATTCGCGATGAAGGCGCGCGAAATGCCGCGTGTTGAGCGAATACAAAACGCGGCCAAGCGACGTGGCAAAGCGGAGCTGTTCGTCGTCACGAATCCCGGCGCGGCTCACGTCAAGGACGGTGAGAACGTCGATGCCGAAGCGACGTAGCGACGAGACCACGGCTTCTTCGCATGCATCCTCGTCGACAAACAGCTTCGGCGGCATCACTGCCCGTTTGCATGATCACGTTCGGCAGCATCATCGGCGGCCGCTTCGGCCGCCAGCTCTTCGTCGAATTCCGCCTGGTGCTCGTAGTACCAAGCCAACACGGCATAGATTTCGCGCAGCGTGCGCTGAGGATACTGCTCGACGATCTGTTCGGCAGTCAAGCCTTGCTTGTGCAGCGTGACGATCTGGTTGACGGTCATCCGCGTGCCGTCGATGCGCAGATTCCCGCCGCAAACTCCGGGCGTGCGGACCAGGGTTACGTCGAGCATTGTGGACATCGATTTTTCCTCGGCAGGCCAACCAGGCAAATGGATACTTCGATTCTACCTTGATATCATTCCGAGGCCAAATCGTGACAATGACGTGGTTACAGCGCCTCGCAGACCAAATCCCCCACCTCGCTCGTCGTGTAGCCCATCTTGCCCGCCGCCTGGCTTTTCATTTTGGTGCCGGTGACTTTTTGAATCGCGTTCATCACGCGGCTGGAGGCTTTGGTTTCGCCGAGTTGGTCGAGCAGCATGCTGACGGCGTTGATGGCGGCGATGGGGTTGATTTTGCCGGTGCCGGTGTACTTCGGCGCGCTGCCGCCCATGGGTTCGAACATGCTGACGCCTGCGGGGTTGATATTGCCGCCGGCGGCGACGCCCATGCCGCCCTGGATGATGCCCGAGAGGTCGGTGATGATGTCGCCGAACATGTTGGTGGTGACGATCACGTCGTAGTACTCCGGGTTCTTGACGATCCACATGCAGCAGGCGTCGACGTGGTTGTAGTCCTTCTCGACGTCGGGGTACTCGGCGCCGACTTCCTGGAACGTGCGCCACCACAGGTCGTGGCCGATGGTGAGGACATTCGTTTTGGCGACGAGTGTGAGCCGCTTGCCCTTGGGGTTGTTGCGTCGGCGGGTGAGCTCGAAGGCCCAGCGGATGCAGCGTTCGCAGCCGCGGCGTGTGTAGATGGCCATTTGCGTGGCGACCTCGTGCGGCGTGCCCTTGTGCATGAAGCCGCCGGCGCCGCAGTACAGGTCCTCGGTGTTCTCGCGCACGACGATGAAGTCGATGTCCGCGGGACCCTTGTCCTTGAGCGGTGTCTCGACGCCGGGGAAGAGTTTCACCGGCCGCAGATTGATGTACTGGTCGAGGCCGAATCGCAGGTCCAGCAGCAGCTTGCGTTCCAGGATGCCCGGTGCGACGTCGGGATGGCCGACGGCGCCAAGCAGGATCGCGTCGAACTTGCGGAGCCGCTCGAGACCGTCGGCGGGCAGTGCCTCGCCCGTTTTGAGCAAGCGGTCGCCGCCCCAGTCGAGCTCGGTCAGGTCGAACTGCAGATTCTCAAGCTTGGCGACAGCCTGCAGGACTTTAACGCCTTCGGCGGCGACTTCCGGACCGGTGCCGTCGCCGCCGATGACGGCAATTTTGCGTGCGCGAGACATGGGAGCCTTTTAAGTTGGTGGATAGGAAAGCGAACCACGAAAGACACAAAAGACACGAAAGGAGAATTTGGACAGGATTAACAGGATTGACGGGATAAGTTCATGAATTGCTTGCAGAGTGAAACCCTTCGATGTCCAGTCAATCCTGTTGATCCTGTCTAAGAGCGTTCTAACAAAACGGCCGGGGACTGGCTCAATTTGCGGAGTCCTCGGAGCAAATTGTGCCTGTCCCCCTTTCGGTAGACGTTCTGTTAGAACGCTCTAATTCATTTGCTATCGTCGTGTTCGTCGTGCCGTCGTGGTAAATACAAGCGGTCGATTTTAGCAGACGTGGGATGAGGCGAGTAGCGTCGGGCGAGGATGGCGGTTTGGCGGGCGGCGACGCGGGTGATGAGCAGCGTGGCGGCGGCGTCGCCGCGGAGCTTCAGGTCTCGGCGAAGTTTTTCGGGGTCGACGTCCACGCCGCGTTTCTTGATTTCGAGGCGGCCGATGGAGCGCTCGCGCAGTAAAGGCGCGAGTTTGCGGACTTGCAGCGGCAGCACTTCGGCGACTTCGAAGCAGGCCAACGCGGCGTCGTCGATGGAACGCCGGCCGGTGAGATAGGTGGGTCCGCCGTCGAGCGCGTGCAGATGGTGCTCGGCGGCCAGGGCGCCTTTCAGGCCGGCGGCGAGGATGGCCGGGTCGATGTCGAAGACGTAGCGGTCGACGCGGTCGGTGGTGGGGATAGCTATATTTGGCTGTCCTAGGACGGTGCGGAGCACAATCAGCCCCTCCCCTGGCCCCTCCCCGGAGCGGGGAGGGGATTTGTGGGGCCCCTCCCCAGAGCGGGGAGGGGAATGATCTTGGAGCACGGTTGCGCGGCGGCAGCCGGGAAATTCGGCCAGGTGGCCGTGCCAGGCGACTTGTTGGCGGCATTCGCGGTCGCGGCTGATCCATTCGAGCTCGCAGTGCTCGGCCCAGGTGGCGGGCACCTCGGTCGCGGGCGCGAGCTTCACCGCGGCATGCGGGACTTCTGCGAGCAGCCGCTCGATGGTGGCCAGATCGGGTTCGCAATGCGCGAGCGACGTCGTGCGCCTTCCGCCCCGGCTTCCATGCCGGGTGCCCGGGCGGCGGGCGGGGTCGATGTGCCATGCGGCGAAGTCGGCCAGATCGACGTCCGCCACGTCGCCGATGCGCGTCGCCGCGCCGGTGTTCGCTGCAGCAAAGTGGGCGGCGATCGGATCGCGATCGATTCCCAGCGCCGTACTTTCGCCGGCCAGCGCCAGTAAGTCGCCGCCGATGCCGCAGCACAGGTCGGCGAAGACCGCCGGGGTGAACCCGGCGGCTCGCTGGATGCGTGAGGCTTTGTAGGCGGCGACGCATTCGTCGGTCGCCTGTTCGAGGCCGATGCGGGTGAAGAACATCTGCTGAGCCCCGGTGAACTTGGCGGCGGCGCGGCGGCGCAGCTCGAGCTGCTCGACGAGCAGGTGGGTCCGCTGGGGCGAAAGCCGATCGCGGAGGCGGGCCACCGCCGTGTGAAGCGGCGCGGCATGTTCGGCCAATTCGTTCAACAGGCCGCAGGCCTCTTCGCCGGTGAGCCACTCGTAATCGGCAAGGTCGGTACAGACAGTCACGGCGGCGCGGCGGGCAAGCGGGCGTCGAAGCGAGGTCGAAGATGATTAGGGCCGGGTCCCGAATTCCAACCCCAGAGCCAAGATGTCGTCTCGACCACTCATCATAGCGTCGATGCTGGGCGCCACGCTAGGCGTGCCCTATTTGGCGTCGCAATCCGGGAGCGGCGGCAAGTTGGCCGACAACGCCGCGCCGCCGGTCAACAGCGGCCGGCCGATGGAGCCGGTTTGGGCGCCGTCTATGACACCGGCACCGGTAGCGCAGCCGCCTTTGCAGGCCAACCCCGCGCCGGCGCAGAGCATCCGTTTCCAATCGGTGGCCCAATTCCTGCGGTTCGACGTGACCAAGGAATGGGTCTATCGCAATTGGGACCGCAAATCGACCGGTCCGACCGACGTGGGGCTGTTCGGCGTGCGCGTGCCGTTGGTGATGGGTACCCAGCCGACGGCGCTGGCCGGTTCGCTGACGTACTTCTTCAACACCTACGGCCAGGTGGAGCATATATCGTTCCGCGGCCGAACGGGCGACACGACCGAGCTGGTGAATTTTCTCGTGCGGACGTATGAGTTCGAGCGCGCGGCTGGGCTCGCGGGCGAGCAAGCGTATCGAGTGACGCGCCGCGGCCGGGTGCAAAGCGAACTGCGCACGCGCCCCGAGCCGGTCGTCGACAGCAGCTCGCCGCACGGCAGCATCGCGGTCGAGCTGGAGTTGGCGCGGCCGGGGACGCGGCGGTTCCTGCCGCCGCGCGGGCCGCAGCTGCAAATCCCGCAAGTGGCCGAGCCGCCCGCGGCGGCGACGGCGGAGAGCACCGGATCGGGCGCCGCCGCCAAGTCGGGCGTCGACTCGTATCTCGATGGAATCCGCTATGCGACGCCGCGAGAGCGCGACCAGGTGCTGTGGAAGCGCTGGCCGAATTGAGGAGCGAGGCGGCCATTCAAAATAGCCTGGCCATCTTGGCCAGGCACAGCGAACTACTGGCAATACCGGCCGCGATTCCTCGAACCGATTGCGGCAGTCCGATCCAGGCTGGATCGGCTATATTGAGCGGATGGAGAGCGGCCCGCTGGAAATCCTTCGTTGTCCGCCGCGGCGCGTCGCGGAGGCCGCCGCGCTGGTGCTCTCGAGCGTCGCGCCAAGTCAGCGGCGCGAGATCGCCCGCGGGCTGCTGGACGCGGACGATCCCACGGAGCTCGCGGACGAACCACTTTTTATCGCGCGGCGGGCAGAGCGGTTGTGCGGCGCGGCGTGGGGCCAGCGGCAGTCGGGCAACGTCGCACTTTTCTGGCCGCCGCAGCTCGTGCCGGGCGAAGAGCCGCGGGTGGCGGCGCAATTGGCTAGTGCAGTGGTCCGCGTTTTGGATGACACGGCCATCGAGATGACGCAGGCGCTGCTGCCGGCGAGCGACGCGGCGATCGCCGCCACTTTGGAAGCCGTCGGTTTCCGCCACCTCGCCCAACTGCATTACATGAGCTGCGAAGCGGAACGCTTTCCGTCCCAGCCGCCGCGTGAGCTGGAGTTCGAAGCGTACAGCGGCGCCGAGCGGGGCCGATTGATGGCCCTCGTCGAGCGAACCTACGAAAAAACGCTCGATTGCGTCGGACTCGACGGCATGCGCTCGATCGACGAGGTGATCACCGGTTACCAGGGCACGGGCGTGTATCGGCCGGAGAATTGGCGGATCGTGCGCCACGCCGGCCGGGATGTGGGCGTGTTGTTGCTGGCGGAGCATCCGCCGGCCGGACATTGGGAGCTAATGTACATGGGCCTGGTGCCCGAGGCCCGCGGCCGGCATTGGGGCGGGCAGATTACCGAATTCGCCAAATGGCGGGCACGCGGCGCCGGCGTCGAGCGGATTGTGTTGGCGGTGGACGCCGCCAACACTCCGGCACTGCGGATGTATCGCACGGCGGGCTTCGAATTGTGGGACCGCCGCTTCGTGTACGTGCGATTTCCCGCAGAAAAGTAATAGCGTGTCACGGCAACCGCTTAGAATGGCCGCCGTGCGAACAGCTTTTGCACGCCGCTTTCTGGATCGCGAAAAAATTTTTCCGAGCCGCGCGCGGCGCGCAAGTCTCGCTCCGTTCGGCAGTTCGCGCGCCGTCTGAGATGCCGATCGACATGCTTTACCGCCCTTGTGCCAGCACCCCTTTGACAAGCGTGCTAGCAGGCGTAAAATCGGCCCCTCGGATCGATCGAAAACCAATCGATTCGAGTGCGGTGCAGTAACCATACATTCGAGGCAGGGCCAGGGACGGACGTCGAGGCGATCCGCTCGCGGAAGTCGAGGCGACGGCACACTGGCCGGCCTTTTCTCTAGTTCGCGCAGGATTTCCCAGGTGCGTGGCGGCGCGCAAGCGTTGCCATCGCGGCGCCACGAAGGCGACGCGCCCGCGCTCGGAGTACGCGCCGATGGAGCAGGATGTCGTCATGGAAGATTCGCGGAACGTGGCGGCGTTGTCGAATCAGCTGGCCCAGCGGATCGGCGCCCAGCGGTTCGAGTTGTGGTTCGGCTCTGGAACGCAATTGTGCATCGCGGCGACGCGGCTCACCGTCCGCTCCGCCAGCGCCTTCGCGTGCGACTGGCTGCGGCGGAACTTCGCGAACGACCTCCGCGCCTGCTGGGAAGCGATGGTCGGTCAGGCGGGCACCATCGAGTTCGACGTCGACGAGTCGCTCGCGGCGGTGGCGGAGAGTGGTAGGGATGTAACAGATGGAGAAGCGGCGGAGGCATTGGCAGCTGGGGCAAGTGAGCCGGGAGGCGCCAAGCCGCACGCGGCGGGGGCAACGAAGCAATCATCGGCGGGGCGGGCCGAGGCGACGCTGAATGGGTTTGTCGTTGGGCCCAGCAACGAATATGCGTTTCGGGCGGCGGAGCTCACCGCCAGCGGCCGGCAGCAGGCCTGCCCGGTGCTCTTCTGGGGGCTGACGGGCGTCGGCAAAACGCACTTGCTGCGGGCCATCCAGCGCGAGCACCGCCGCCGCCATCCCCATTCGGCGGCCGTGTACCTGACGGCCGAGCAGTTTACCAGCTGCTTTGTGCAAGCGCTTCGCGGCAGCGGGCTGCCCAGCTTCCGCCAGAAGTGCCGCGGGGCGCAGTTGCTGCTCGTCGACGATCTGCACTTCTTCGGCGGCAAGCCGCGGACGCTCGAGGAGCTGCAGCACACGATCGACACGCTCGTGGCCGACGGGCGGCAGCTCGTGTTGGCGAGCGACCGCAGTCCGGCGGAGTTGCGCTACCTGGGGCCGGAGATCGCCTCGCGTCTTTCGGGCGGCCTGGCGTGCGAAATCGAGGCGCCCGAGTTCCAGACGCGGCGCGGCATTTTGCGCCGGCTGGCCGGCGAGATGGGCCTCGCCGTGGACGAGACCGTGCTGTCGCTCATTGCCACGCAGATCACGGCCGGGGCGCGGGAGCTGCGCGGCGCGCTGCACCAAGTCCAGGCAACCTGCGATGCGTTTGACGAGCCGGTGACGCGCGAGCTGGCCGAGCGGGTGCTGGGCGATCTGGCGCGGCACGCGTCGCGCACCGTGCGGCTGGCGGACGTGCAGAAAGCGGTGTGCGACGTGTTCGGCGTCGAGCCGGCGCAACTCCGCTCGGAGCGAAAGGGCCGCGCGGTAAGCGAGCCGCGGATGCTGGCCATGTGGCTGGCGCGGAAATACACCCGCGCCGCGTTGACGGAAATCGGCGAGTACTTCGGCCGCCGCAGCCACAGCACGGTGATCTCCGCCCATCACCGCGTGGAACGGCTGCTCAACGCCCAGGCGCACGTCGGTCTGAGCGATCGCGCGTGCCCGGTGGAAGAGGCGATTCGCAAACTGGAAAACGCCCTGCGGACGGCGTGAGGCTAGCCGATTGGTAGGGTGGGTCGAGACTTGTAGGGTGGGTCGAGTCTTCGAGACCCACCAGGGCGAACCACGGCGGTGGGGGTGGCGGGCTAGGCCCCCCCAACCCACCCGAAGGGGATTGGGAGTTTGGGGGGAAAAAGGCGACGGGGGACGCACGAAAACCAGCGGTTGGA
>CAZHIV010000506.1:0-6869 GCA_964532675.1 uncultured Planctomycetaceae bacterium | reverse complement strand
TGTGAGTCTGTAGGGAACGCCCTCTGCGGCGTTCCGCATTGCCACGTCCGGCCGCGGAACGCCACAGAGGGCGTTCCCTACAGGAAGGATTCCGGATGGGCCTTATCGTAATTGCAAAGAGCAGAGACGAGTTCACCGTCGGCGGATCACCCCTTAAGGAGCAAATTCCATGGCGAAACCCGGTCGAAAAATCAAGAAAGCCAATCACGGCCGCCGTCCCGCGTGCAGCCGACCCCGCAAGAACCGTCGTCACCAGGTGAAGACGTAGCCGATCCGGTGAGTAGGTGAGTAAGTGAGTAGGTGAGTAGGTTGGCACAACGCCTGTTGGTAGTTCGCCCTACTCACTTACTCACCTACTCACTTACTCACTCCCCACACCCATGGCCGGCAAAGACCTGATCATCGATTTTTCGGCGTTCGACCTCGATCGCGTCGTGGCGGACCTCGAGGAAATTCGCCGCTTCAATCCGCAGCGCTTCGAGATGGAGCAGCTCACGGCGATCGTCTACGACGACCGGGAGGAGGGCCTCTGCATCGGCTACAAGGACGTGACGGCGGATGAATTCTGGGTGCGCGGTCACATGCCGGGCATTCCCCTCATGCCCGGGGTGATCATGTGCGAGGCGGCCGCCCAGTTGTGCAGCTATCACTCACAGCGGCACAACCTGCTGCAAACCGAGATGATCGGCTTCGGTGGTTTGGACGAGGTCCGGTTCCGCGGCACGGTGGTGCCCGGCGATCGGCTCGTGGTGGCGGCCCAAAAGCTGCAGCTGCGAGTCGGGGCGATGATACGCTGCCGCTTCCAGTGCTTCGTGCGCGAGCAGCTCGTTTGCGAAGGCCAGATTCGCGGCATCCCCATCCCCCTCGACGCCCTCACCGGACGCCGCTGAGCCGCTCGCCATGCTGTTTCCACTCTACGACCTGAACCCGCACTATCGGTTCCCCTGGTTCACGCTGCTGTTGATCGCGGCAAACCTCGGCGTGGCCGGCTGGATGAGCTCGCTGAGCGAGCACGAGCAGAGCAAAGTGGCCATTCGATACGGCTTCGTGCCCGCCCGCCTCTCGCAGCTCGGCGAAGGCCAGCCGGTTGCGGCACCGCTGCTCAAAATCGACGACACCGGGCAGGCGATGCAAATTGGAGTCGTCGCGCTCTCGACGGCGCCGGCCGACGTCTACCTGACCTTCCTCACCACCCTGTTCTTGCACGGCGGCTGGCTGCACGTCATCACCAACATGTGGATGCTCTGGGTCTTCGGCAATAACATCGAGGACCGGCTGGGCCATTTCATTTTCGTCGCCTACTACCTGGCCGGCGGATTGCTCGCCACGCTCTGCTTCTGGGCTTCCGACTCGGCCGGGCTGGTGCCCGTCGTGGGCGCCAGCGGGGCGGTGGCGGCGGTGCTCGGCGGTTATGCCGTCACGTTCCCTTCCGCAAAGGTGCGGACGCTCGTATTTCTGTTCTTCATCACGATCGTCGACGTGCCGGCCCTGGTGCTGCTCGGACTGTGGTTCGCCATGCAGGTCGTGTCGGGATTGATGGGCTTGTTCGACGTGGTGCTCGAGCCGGTGGCGTTCTGGGCGCATATCGGGGGATTCGTGGCCGGGATGATCCTCATGCCGCTATTGGCGATCGGCGCCGCTCCGCCCGGCACCGACTGGCAGAAAGAATCCGACGAGATGTTTCGCTATGACGACCCGCGACGCATGTAGATCATGGGCCGACGCGCGCTGCGGAAAATCGATCCGGCCCTCGACCTGTCGCGTCACCTCAAGTCGTGGGACGACTTGCCGCAACCCTGGAATCCGGCCACGCTATTCGGGCGCGCAGCACCGCTGGCGGTGGAGGTTGGCAGCGGCAAGGGGCTGTTCCTGCAAACGGCGGCCACGGCAGCCCCGGAGCGTGATTTTCTCGGCGTCGAGATCGCGACCAAGTACGCCCGCTTCGCCGCCGCCCGGTTGGCCGGGCGATCGATCCCCAATGCCCTGGTGCTGCATGGCGACGCCCAGCGGCTATTTGCTGAATTGCTGCCAGACGAATCGCTGGCGGCAGTGCATGTGTATTTTCCCGATCCATGGTGGAAGAAACGGCACCACAAGCGGCGCGTGTTGAACGAGCCGTTCGTGCGCGACGTGGCCCGCACGCTTGCCGCGGGCGGCAGCTTGCACTTCTGGACCGATGTCCGCGAGCGGTTCGAGGCGACGCTCGAGCTGGTGGCGCAAGAAACGCCGCTCGCCGGTCCGCTGGACGTGCCCGAGCAGCCGGCCGAACATCCGCTCGATTACCGCACGCACTTCGAGCGACGCACCCGCCTGGGCGACCGGCCGGTGTACCGGGCCGAGTTTCGGAAGCGCTAAGCCGCGGGAGCTAAACCGCAAGCGGGGAACCAAGCGCGTTTGCGCTGCGCATCGCTTGCGGGTTAGCTTGGTTCATTCCGCTTGCCCGCGCCGCAGGCTCGTCAGCACCTTCTCGAATGCCGGCTGGAGCGTCTTCCAATCCGACTCCGGGCAGACGCAATACACGTACACGGCCTTGTCCTTGCCCAGCGCCGTGGCCCGATAGCCGTGCAGGCCGGACCCGAAAGTACTGGAAGCGGTGAACTCGCTGCGACGCGCGGGGCCGAGCGCGACCTCGATTTCCTCGATCTCGCTGACTTCCTTGTAGCCGCTGAATTCCTGCTCGGCGGAGCGCTTGGCCATTTCGTGCACGCCGTGCACGGGCTCGAGCTCCGGCGGCGTGTCCTCGGGCAAAAAGCCGCCGCCGTCGCCGCCCATCAGCGAGCCGGCCACGCCGGCGTCCATTTTGATCTCGGCCGGTCCCGATTTGAACTTGGCCCACTCCAGGCCGCGCTTGCCGCCGCCTTCAGATTCCCAGCCCTTCGGGTACTCGCAGGCGAAGGTGCCGCCGGGCGAGTTGTAGTCGGCGTACTCGGCCGGCGCCGCGACGGGCGCCGAGCCGCAGCCCGCGACAATGGCTACCCCGGTTAAAAGCGGAACGGCGCAGATCACGCGACACCAGAGACTTCGAGCTTGGATCATGCCAACTCCTTATCCATGCTGATGAGTAGGGCCAGCTGCCCGAGCAGCCAGGCGTAAAAGAACAAGGCCAGCGTCACGATCGGGCCCATGATGAGAATGGTCGAATAGGGCGGATCGTTCCACGCCAGGCGCGCGGTTACCCATAGTACGTTCGCCACCGCGAATGAGATCGCATACAGCACGAACCAGGCCACCGGATGCCTGGCAATCGACTGCAGCACGGGCAGCGACAGCGGCGCCAGCGGCGAGCCGGTCTCCAGCGAAGAGAGTTGCAGAACGGGATACAGCACGAGCGCGCACAGGGCGATCAAGAGCCACACGTTCACCGGCAGGCCGAGGCTCAAAAACCAGCCGATGAAAGCGGCAATCGCCAGCATGCCCAGCGTGCCGGGGAGCGTCCAAAACCACTCCTGCCAGTCGCCGGGTAGCGAGTCGACCTCGGTGCGGCCGGTCGACGTCGACTCGATCACCCCGAGGAACAGGGCCGACAAGTAACTCAGCGAGGCAAACACGACCACGCCGGTGGGCAAGGCGACGATGCGGCCCGCCACGAAGTTCAGCAGCAGCAAGTGCAAACACCAGAGCGCGGCGAGCGCCGCGAAGGTGAGCACCACGACCGCCAGCACGACGTGCACGAACGTGGCCGGCGAGACAGAAACCGAAAAGGCCCGCGGCTTCTCACCCGCGGCGACGGCAGCCGCCCGACGGCCGCGGGCCGCCTCGCGCTCTTTATTGGCCAGGTCGGTCGAGGCCGATTTCAGGTATTGCTGCGCAAGCGCGAGCCGGGGATCGACCGGCGCCGTTTCGGCCGGCTTGCCCGCCCCAGGCCTGGAACGATGCGCTTCAGGCAATGCTACACCCCACTTCGCGATGCCGTGCGACTGCGAACTACCACCACCAACGCCAGCGCGGATAGTAAGCGTGGTATACCGTGGGCGTTGCGGCGTAGTAGGTCGTTGTCGGCGCGTAATAGGTGGTGGTCGGTGTCGCAGCGTAGTAGGTGGTTTGAGGAACGTAGTAAGTGGTCGTCGGCGCGGCCGCGTAATACGTCGTCGTGGGAGCGTAATACGTCGTCGTCGCCGCCGGGGCGCCGCAAGTGCAGGCGTCCTGGCAACAACATGCGGCGGCCTGATAATGTGTCGTCGCGGGATAGTAGTACGTGGTGTAGTACTGCGCCTGGGCGGCGCCGGCCGACGCCAACCCGGCCACCAGGGCGAAAAGCATAGCGAAGCGAGTCATCGAGATTCTCCTCGGAAAGAAAGGAAGAAACGACAAACCGAAGCAAGCGCCCGCCGTGGCGACCCATACTGAAGGGTGATTATCCTCTTTCCACCTGGAAATGCAATTAGCGGGCCAAAGGCAATTAGCGGGCCAATTCTTTACAGAGGCCACCCCGCTGCTGTCCAATAGGCAGGTCCGGCGTGCCGAGCCGGACGAACGGCATGCATTCGGCTCGCACACTTAACCACCGCCGCTCGGCTCGCGGCGCCTGCCCAGCTTCCCCATGTCCCACACACGTGTTCAAGCCGTCCTCGACCGCCACGGGGCGATTGTTTTTCCGGGCGTTTACGACACGCTATCGGCCAAGCTCGCGGCGCGGGCCGGCTTTCCGCTGGCGTTCATCTCCGGCTACTCGGTTTCGGCCACCGCGATCGGCGAGCCCGATCTGGGCCTCTTGACGCAAACGGAGATCGTCGAGCGGGCCCGGCAGGTGTGCCGCAGCGTCGAGATTCCGATCATCGTCGACGCGGACACCGGATACGGCAATCCGCTGAACGTGATCCGCACGATCCGCGAGCTGATCGACGCGGGCGCAGCCGGCTGCTTTCTCGAAGACCAGCAGTGGCCGAAGAAGTGCGGCCACATGCGCGGCAAGCGGGTGATCGAGCGGGAGGAGTATTTGGACAAGATCCGCGCCGCGGCCGACGCGCGCGCCGACGCGGACTTCTTCATCGTCGCGCGGACCGATGCCCTGGCGGCCGCGGGGTTGGAGGAGGCGATCGCCCGCGTCACCGAAGCCCGCGGGGCGGGCGCCGACGCGAGCTTTGTCGAAGCGCCGAACTCGATGGAAGAGCTGGCGGAGATCGGCCGCCGCGCGCCCCCGCCCGTCGTGGCCAACATGATCGAGAAAGGAAAGACGCCGGTGCTGCCCAAGCAGCAGCTCGTCGAGCTGGGGTTTCACCTGATCCTGTACCCGCTGGCCGGCTTGTTCGCCGCCGCGCGCGGCCTGGCGATGATCTACGAAAAGATTCGCCGAGAGGACACGACGCTCGGCGCGGAAGGATCGCTCATGGCGTTCGACGAGTTCAACGATTTGATCGGCGTGGAAGAGAAGTACACGCTCGCCGAGCGCTACGGCGTGAAGTAGGTGCCGCGAGCCGAGCGGCACCCCTAGTGACGGCGCTGGCAATAGTCCGCCCCGGCACGGCGGAGCTGCTGCTCGCGACAAACTGCCGCGGGGAGCGTAAGTGCTTGCCGGGCAAGCCCTATTCGCACGGCCGCCGCCTGGCCGTCGACAGTCGCTTGCCGCCAGGTATAGAATGGTGCGCGACGACAGAGCGTTGAGAGTTTGCAACGAACGTCGTTTCCGCAACAACAGCGAATTACAATTTGACTTACGCGGTTTGGACCCGCCGTGCCGCTCGTGTAAACGAGTCTCGCCCTCGCCAGTCGCCGCCCAATCCGACGCGGCGGAGTGCCGGGCCCGATGGGATGTTCCGTTGGGCCATCTGCGCAACCGAGTTTGCGTTTTCTTTATGAGCCTTCAGGTCGATGTCGAGCGTGTGTACTTGGCGCACAAGGCTGTGCGCTCCGAGCTGCTAGCGGAGCGCACGCACCGCGGCCATTGGGCGGGCCAGCTTGCCAGCTCGCCGTTGGCCACGGCGGCGGCCATCAGCGCGCTCGTGGCGGCCCATCGCCGCGACACGGGCGATACGCTGCGAGAAAGCGCGCTGGGCGAAGGGCGGGTGATCGAGCAGCTCGTGCAAGGCGATTTGAGCGAGCTGCTCTGCGAAAGCGTTCAGTGGCTGGCACGGCATCAAAATTCGGACGGCGGCTGGGGAGATTGCGACACGGCCCGGTCGAACCTGGCCGCCACGATGCTCGTGCAAGCCGCGTTTCGGATGACCGGCGTGCCGGCGAAGTACGCCGACTTGATCGCGCGGGCCGACCAGTACATGGCGGCCCAGGGCGGGGCGGCCGGTTTGCGGCGATCGCATCCCGACGACAAGTCGTTCGTCGCCGCGGTGCTGGCCAGTTGCGCCCTGGCCGGGGTGGTTCCCTGGCGCCAGGTGCCCACGCTCCCCTTCGAGCTGGTCTGCCTCCCCGAACGATGGCGGCAGTATCTGCAAATGCCCTCTCCGCGCTACGCAACGCCGGCGCTGGTGGCCATCGGGCGGGCGAAGTTCCACTACAATCCGCCGCGCAACCCGCTCACGCGCCTCTTGCGGCGAAGCATGCGGGCCAGGAGCCTGGCCATCCTGGAGGAGCTGCAAGCCAATGATGACAGTTTTCTGGGCTCCACGCCGCTGACGGCGTTCGTCGCCACCAGCCTGGCCAGCACGGGCTGCCAGGACCACGCCATCGTCGGGCGCGCTGTTGAGTTCCTGCTCTCGTCCGTGCGCAGCGACGCGAGCTGGCCGATCGAGATCGACCATGCCGTCAGGAATACAACGCTCGCAGTTAGCAGCCTGGCGGTCGAGGGCCCGATTGCCGCGCGGCTGATGGGCCCATCGCGCGCGGCGAGCGAGCATCGCCACCCCCATATCATTCCGCGCGTCGCCTGGCACGATACGGCCCGCGCGGCCGACACCGTGGCCGATGATTTGCCGTAC
>CAZHIV010000505.1:0-4439 GCA_964532675.1 uncultured Planctomycetaceae bacterium | reverse complement strand
GAGCTGGGCGGGCGAATTGATCGTCTCGTGCGACACTGCCTGAATGCGATGACTACCGGAAGCGGATTCGTGACTTGAATGAAAAGCCACAGAGAACCCAGAGGAAATTAGCAAGGACGTCGTACGATAGACTATCACAATTCAACGCAGGATGCTGCTGGCAAACAATCAAATGCAACAAGTGACCCATTCGGAATTGCAAGGCTCAACGTCTCTCTGTGATCTCTGTGATCTCTGTGGCTATCTTCCTCGACGTCCTCGTCAGTAGGGAAACAGCAAATACTGCCACGTCATCAGCGCAAACAAGGGCAACAGGATAACGCAGCTATACACCATGTACCCGAAGAAGCTCGGCATCTTCACGCCCGAATTTTCGGCGATCGCCCGAACCATGAAATTCGGCCCGTTGCCGATGTACGTCATGGCCCCCATGAGCACGGCGCCCAGGCTGATGCCCATCAGCCTCGCCTCCTCCACCCCGGCGACCAAAACCGCCTCCGGTTCGGCCGGCATTGCCTGGGCCGTCTTGAAGAAGACCAGATAAGTCGGGGCATTGTCCAACACGCTCGACACGGCGCCCGTCACCCAAAAGAACTCCGCCGGGCGACGGATGCCCAACTCGTCGCCCCGCACGGCCAGGATTTGCAGCGCCGGCTGCATCGTGATGAAGATCCCGAAGAACAGCGTCGCCACTTCGCCGATCGCATGATAATTGAACCGGTTTAAATGGCGCAACTCCTGGCTGCCGAACCACAGGGAGATCGCCACCAGCCCCAACTGCACGACTTCGCGCAAATACATCCAGGCATGCCAATCGGTTCCCGGCACCGGCTTGCTCGGATCCAACAGCGCCACCGCGAGCACGACGCCGATCAGCAGGGGCGCATTCAGTTGCCATCCGCTGAATCGCAGTTTTCGAAACTGGCGAATGCCCCGGCGGATGTCCGCCATCGTTTCGCGCCGGTAGTACCAGAATTCATCGATGAGCAAATACAGCACCAGCAGGAGGCCGTTCACGAACAGCCATTTGCGCCACAAGACCATGGTCCACAGGAACGGCACCCCTTGCATGTAGCCAAGGAACAGGGGCGGATCGCCGATCGGCAACAGGCACCCGCCGCAGTTGCACACAATAAAGATAAAGAACACGACCGTATGCGCGACGTGCTTGCGCTCTTTGTTCGTTTCCAGCAGCGGGCGGATCAACAGCATCGCCGCGCCGGTCGTGCCGATGAAGCTCGCCAGCAAGCCCCCAATCGCCAGGAACGAGGCGTTCGTCATCGGATGCGCCTGCAGGTCGCCGGTGATCCGAATTCCACCGCTGATCGTAAACAAGCTGAACAGCAGCACAATGAACGAAATGTACTCCTGGAAAATGGCGTTGGCCAGCACCGCGCGGACGAAATCGACCTGCACAACCCGCTCCGCCGACTCGACGATGTGATGCGCGGGCCAATGGCCTTCCAGAGGCGTGCGATGAACGATCGCATAATAGGCGAGCGTCAACAGCGCCAGACCCGCCGCCACGATAAACCGGTTGCGGTTCGATTCCCACCAGTGCTCTGTGGCGGGAATGAGCGGGAGCACGGCGATCGCCCCCAGTAAGAACGCAAATGGGATGACCGTCCACAACGGGGGCGCGGCCTCCGCTTCCGCATGTGCGGCCTCTTCCTCGACCGGCTCGACGTGATAGTCGGCGGCCGCGTCGTGCTCTTTCGCGGCGACGACCTCGCGCGTGCCCTCCTGCGGCCAGCCGGCCAGCAACGCCACGATATATATCGCGATCACGGCCAGAATCGCCATCGGAACAGCCGCCGAGCTTTGGCCGTGTTGATCCAATTGCGTCATGAGACTGGCATTCACTCCGCGAGCCGCCCGGCTTGACCCGGCGGGGTCGTCCAGGCGGGATTAACCCGCCGGCTCGCCAGGCATAAAAAAGTGGTTCGACTCGACGCGCCTTCGGCAACGCCCCAAAATGAATCGGTTCAACTTATCCACCGCCGTTGGAATCGTCTACGCCGCATCCCGGCCGGATTCCTAGTCCGGGATATCCCTGCCAGTCGTTCCTTGCCATGCACGAAACCTGGTTGAAGCCGAATCGCCGCGTCCTCGGCTTCGCGTGCGTACTACCGGCCGCTCTGGCCGGAATCGGCCTGTGGATAGTCTTATCCACCCGCCAGGCGGATGGATATATTTGGCGCGGCCTTGGTATGGGATTGCTGCTCGCGGCGGTGTTTTTGATCGTTCTGTTGATTCGGCAATTGGTCCGCCCTCGAATCGCCTATCGCGACGGGCACGTGCTGTTCTATCTTCGCTCCGGCGGACCTGTGTCGGTGCCCGCCGAGTTCGTGGAGGCCTTCTTTCTGGGCCAAGGCCCGGCGCGCCTCCCCGGCGGTGGCACGTCGCGCGCCGAAAGCGTCAATCTCGTCGCCAGGCTCTCGCAACGGCAAACCGAGTGGGCACAGCAGGTCGTCAAGCCGGCCCTCGGCCAGTGGTGCGACGGCTACGTCACGATCCGCGGCACATGGTGCGAGCCGCTCGGCACCGGCGTCATCCGCCGCCTCAACCGTCGGCTCCACGAAGTCAAAACAACGAACGCGGCGGAGCAGTCATGACGCAGCGACACAACTTTTCGGACCGCACCGCCTTACTCGTCAGCGTCCGCAACGCAAGTGAAGCGATCGCAGCGCTGGCCGGCGGCGCGCAGGTGATCGATGTCAAAGAGCCCGATCGCGGCCCGCTCGGGGCGGCCGACATGGTCACAATCGCGTCGGTCGTCGATGCCGTGGCTGGCCGCGTTCCCGTAACTGCCGCGATGGGTGAGTTGACCGAATTGATCGACGCGGACTACGAACCGCTTCCTCCCGGCGTGTGCCTCTTCAAAATTGGCCTGGCCGGCGCTCGCACGCTGCCGAATTGGCGGCGGCCCTGGCAAAACGTCGTTGCCGCGCTGCGGTGCCTTTCATACCCCTCCAATGCCGTTCCGCGGCCCGCACCAACCGCTGTGATCTACGCCGATTGGAAATCGGCCGGTGCTCCCGAACCGCACGACGTATTGAGTGCCGCCGCCCAAGCCGGCTGCCCTGCCCTGCTAATCGATACGTGGGACAAGTCGGCCGGGTCGTTGTTCGATCACTGGCCGCTGGAAGAAGTCGGCCGCTTTGTGCCGCTGGCCCAGTCCCACGGGCTCCTCGTCGTGCTTGCCGGCTCGTTGGTTAACGAAACCTTCCTATCCGCCTCGTGCCTGGCGCCGGATCTAGTTGGCGTTCGCACGGCCGCCTGCGACGCCGGCCGCCACGGCTGTGTCTCGGCCGGCCGCGTTCGCGCCTTGCGGCGAATCCTCAAAAACGCAGCCTCGCTGCCGGCGCACTCTTGCGCGCCAAAACTTTTTTCTTGACAACGCGAGTTTATTTCGCATACTCGAAGGGCATCTTCGGTTCGACTCGACGGGCCGAGTTTTCTTCGCGTCACGTGATGGGGGTTAGGTAACGTGTTGAAAAATGTGTTGGACGCGATTCGAGAAGGGGATTGGTTTTTTGAGCCCACGGATGTCGAGCCTGCCGGCTTTCAACCCACCTCGGCCATTCCCGGCACCGAGGAGAAGCTGGCGATCCTCGCCAAACGGGCCAGTTCCGGGCTGCCTCTGTGGCACGAGGCCGACCGGCTGAATTACGACGAGCCGGGCGCCGAATTGTAGTATGGACGATGGGGACCGGATGCTGGATGCTAATTGTTGGATTGTCGGTTTTGAGCATCCAGCATGAAACATCCGGCATCCAAGCTCCCTTTTCCAGCCAAGGAATCATCATGCCGAAATTCGGTGTCCGCGTGCCGCACGAGCTCACGCAGGAGGAAGCCCGTTCACGGCTCGAGCGGTTTGCCGAGTCGCTGCAGCAGAAGTTTCAAGACCAGGTGGGCGATTTGCACCAATCCTGGGAGGGCGACACGCTGCAATTCCAGTTTAAGACCTATGGCATTCCGCTCAAGGGCGGAATCACGGCCAACGAGAACGACCTGAACCTCGACGGCGAGCTCCCTTTTTCCGCCATGATGTTTCGCGGCAAAATCGAGTCCGCCATCCGCGAGCAGCTTGAACGGCTCGTGGCGAAGTAACCGCTCAGCGCCCGTTATCCCGCGGCACGACTTGAATTCGAGCGCCCTCGCGAACGAACCCCAGGCCGGCCGGCTGTAACAGTGCGTCGAGCAGCTCGTCCTCTCCGACGCTCTCCACGCTGAACGAAACGCGCATCTCGACCGAGCGACCCGCCGTTCGTATCGCCGCCTCATCGATCTCGATCTTCCACTGGAGCCGCCGCGAGAACTCGTCCAGCACAGCCCGCACCGGTTGCTCCGCGACTCGCAACGTATACACTTGCCGCGACTCCGCCGCCCTTCGCGTGCCACGCGGCGCCGCCGGCGGATTGGCGCGCTTTGCTGGC
>CAZHIV010000504.1:0-3705 GCA_964532675.1 uncultured Planctomycetaceae bacterium | reverse complement strand
GCCGAAATAGCTGTCCTCGCTCTCGCCGACGGGCCGGTCCAGGCTGATGGGGTGCCGGCTGATCTTCATCACCCGCCGCGTCTCTTCGAGCGTGACGCCGGCGGCTTCGGCGGTTTCTTCCAGGGTCGGCTCGCGGCCCATTTCCTGGAGCAGATTCTTGCTGACTTTCCGCAGCTTGCTCATCGTCTCGATCATGTGGACCGGGATGCGGATCGTGCGGGCCTGGTCGGCGATGGCCCGCGTGATCGCCTGCCGGATCCACCACGTGGCGTAGGTCGAGAACTTGAAGCCGCGGCGGTACTCGTACTTGTCGACCGCCCGCATCAGGCCCGTGTTGCCCTCCTGGATGAGGTCCAGGAAGCTCAGCCCGCGGTTGCGATACTTCTTGGCGATCGAAACGACCAGCCGCAGGTTGCCGCTGGAGAGCTCGCGCTTGACGTTTTCAAATTCGCGGAACTGGCCGCGCAACAGGCCGCTGCGGCGGCGGAGGCTGGCCGGGCTTTCCAGCGTGCGAAGCATCAGCTCGCGCAGCTCGTGGCGGATCGAGGCGATCTTGTCGGCCGGCGCGCCCGTGCGCCGCAGCTCGGCGATCTGCTGCTTCAGCTCGTCCATGCGGCGCGACGTCTCTTCGAGATGGCGGATGAGCGGCTGCACGCGGCGGGTGCGCAGGCTCAGCTCCTCGACCAGCACGAGCATCTTGTCGCGGCGGCGAATATACCGAAGCCTCGCTTGCGTCTTCGCCTCGGCCGTCGCGCTGCGGCTCACCAACAGAGCAAAGTCCTTCTTTTGCTGCTCCATCAAGTGACGCAAGAGCGGCAGGTTGTGCGGCATGCGGGCCTGCACTTGCTCCTTCGTCAGCCGCTCGGTGAGCGAGACCTTGATCGTGCGATCGAACGGCAGCTCGCCGGCGTGCACCCGCTCCAGCGTCTTTTCCGTGGCCTCCAACGCGGCGAACGAGCGGAGAAGATTACGCCGGAAGCGCTTGCGGGTAATCTCGATCTTCTTGGCCAGGCGGATTTCCTCGTCGCGCGTCAGCAGCGGGATATTGGCCATTTGAGAAAGGTACATGCGGATCGGATCGCTCGACCCGTGCGGCATGCCGTCGGACAGCACGAACGAGCGGTCGCCGTCGCCGCCGCTCGTTTCCTGCTCGGCCAGGTCGCGGCGGTGGGCGTCTGGCCCGTCGACCAGCTCGATTCCCAGTCCGTCGAGCGCGGCCAGCACGGCGTCGATGCGGTCGGTGCCCTCGATTTCATCGGGCAGGTAGCTGCTGACTTCTTCGTAAGTGAGATGGCCTTGGGCCTTGCCCTTGGCGATGAGTAGATCGAGACACTGGTCGATACGCTGTAACATCGTTCGGCTCCTCCCGCACTTCGTGTGCGGCTGGTCTGAGGTGACGAATGAACCCGGCGAGGCACCCTGCCCTTCCGTAAGCAGAGAAACGCCTGCCGGCGTGGGGTGTATGTCGTTAGTCGTTGGTCGTTAGTCGTACGGGGAATTGGATACTTACGCCTTACGACTTACGCCTTATACCTTACGACTTACGTCTATTTCCTCCTCCTTTCGTAGTCGCTGAAATGCATTGGTTTCAATGAATTGCTGTGCCGCGAGCCGGCGGATTTATCCCGCCGGGACAAGCCCGGCGGATCGCAACCGCCGCTTGGAGCTCGCTCTACTTTTTTCTTCTTTCAAGAAGCTTCATCTCTTCGGGGGTGCGTTCCAGCTGCAAACGTTTTATCGCCTGCAGCGCGAATTCATCGTCGGTACGCCCCATGGCCAAGTCATGACGTTGTTCCCTTCGGCCGCGACGGCGTTGGTAGTCGTCCAGGCAATCTTGCAACAATCGTTCGGGCTCCATCGGAGGCCGGGCAGCGCACAGGTCATCCAGCCCGACCAAAAAGCTCTTGATGCTGGGGTCCTCGAACTCCGCCAGCAATCGTGGGAAGCCGGGACCCTGGTCGTCTTCCGCAAGCCGGAGCCAGGCTTCATAGATTTGCCGCACCACGTCCGATTGAATTGCCGCCGGATCAATGGCAGTACGAATGCGAGAATAATAGCCGGGGTGCGTAATGAGCAATTCGAGCAAGAGTTCATCGCAGGCCGGCAAATCCGCGACTTGTCGAGTCTCCGCCTCGGCGGTCGCTGAGACGGTCTGTCGCTGGCGCGCTTCGCGGCGCACGGCGCTCAACCGGCTGCGGAGCTTATCTTCCGGCAGGTGGAACTTGCGGGCGATGCGGCTGAGCATCTGCTCTTCCCGCAACAGCGCCTGCGACGACGCGCCGCCGGAGGGACGAATCTGCGCGAGCGTGGCGAGCAATTGCTCGGCGGCTTGCGAGGCGCGGTGGGTATCGGTGAGTGTGTCCAATCCGTCGGTCACCGCTTTGAACTTGTGCTCCAGCGCGTCGACCGCCTGGGTCAGCAGCTGCCGGAACGAATCGCTTCCATGCGTAGCAATAAAATCACACGGATCGACTCCCCCTGGCAAGGTCAGAATCCGCAAGTCGACCTGATTTTTTTCAAACAGTGCCAGCAGGTTGTCCAGAATTTCATTCGTGCGCCGGCGCCCCGCGTCGTCGCCGTCGAGCACTAAGGTGATGCTATCAGTGTAACGGCGCAGAAGTTGCAAATGGCGCTCGCCGAGCGCCGTGCCGAGCACGGCGACGCAGTTCGCGAGGCCGTTTTGATGCGCCATGATGACGTCGGTGTAGCCTTCCATGACCACCGCGCCGCCGGGCGATTTGAAATGCTCGCGCGCCAGGTCCAGCCCGTACAGCTCGCGGCTCTTGGCGAACAAAGGAGTCTCCGGCGAATTGATGTATTTCGCGGAGCGGTCATCCGCTAGCTGTGGCAGCACCCGGCCGCCGAAGGCCACGGGGCGCGAGCGGGCGTCGCGGATCGAGAAAATCACGCGACCGCGGAACCAATCGTAATGGCCGCCGCCCAGCTCCTTTCGCCGCAGCAGGCCGACGCGTTCCAACAAATTGGGCGTCCATTCGCTGCCGCGGGCACGCTCGAAGAGCCAGTCCCAGCGGTCCGGCGCGAAACCCAGATGGAAGCGCCGGGCCGTTTCCGGCGTGATGCCTCGCTCGGCCAGGTACTGCCGGCCCGGCTCGCCCTCGGGCGCGGCGACCAGGCAGCGATGAAACTGCTCCTCGGCCCAGGCGATGACGCGATACAGCGTGCGCTTGTCGTTTTCCCGGGGGGGTGAACCCCCCGGCTCGCTGTCGGGTGTCGCGCGGCGCAGCTGGACGCCGGCCCGTTCGGCGAGCAGCTCGAGCGCCTCGCGGAACTCCATGCCCTCGGCCCGCATGACGAAGCTGAAGATGTCGCCGCCGACGTCGCAGACCCAGCACTTGAACGATTGTCGCTCGGGGTTCACCTGCAGGCTGGGGCGGCTGTCGTCGTGCCACGGGCAGAGGCCGACGAAGTTGCGTCCCTGCCGGCGAAGCTGCACGTAGCTGCCCACCAGGTCGACGATGTCAACCGCCTGCCGCACTTGCTCCTTGGCGTCGAATGCCGGGCCGATACTCACCGCGTGTCCTCCGATGACCAACTCAGTCTCGCGACAAAGACTATTTCTTATCCGCAGATGGACGCAAATTTCCGCAGATAATTCAAATCAGTGCCAGCTTCAAAGAAACTCTAGAACCGGTTTCATAACTAGTGGCACCGGCTGCTAGCCGGCGCGGAGGAACTGCAAAACTG
>CAZHIV010000503.1:0-3852 GCA_964532675.1 uncultured Planctomycetaceae bacterium | reverse complement strand
GTTCGTCTTCTCCAGCGCCGCCACTAGCGTGTCGCGGTTGTAGAGGTAGATGCCCATGTTGGCCAGGCACTGGCCGCCGTGGCTCTCGATGCCCCGCGTCCGCAGCCACGCGGGGTCCATGGCCACGTCGTTCAGCTCCGCGTCGGTCTGCGGCGTCTCCAAAAAGCCGACGACCCGGCCGCCCTCGTCGATCCGCATGATGCCGAATGACTTGGCCTCGGAGCGATCGATCAGCTTGCCCGCGATCGTCACGTCCGCGCCGCTGGCCTGATGGTCGGCCAGCATCTGGCGGTAGTCCATCCGGTAAAGCTGGTCGCCCGAAAGGATCAGCACGTATTCCATTTCCGGCTGGGCCAGGTAGCGAAGGTTCTTGCGCACGGCGTCGGCGGTACCCTGGTACCATTCCTCGCCGTCGCCCGTATGGTCCATCGTCTGCTGCGCGGCGAGGATTTCGACGAAGCCGCCGCTGAAGTTGTCGAACCGGTACGTGCCGCGGATGTGCCGATGCAGGCTCACCGACTGGAACTGCGTCAGCACGTAGATCTGGTTCAGCCCGCTGTTGAGGCAGTTCGAGATGGGGATGTCGATGAGCCGGTACTTGCCGGCTAGCGGCACCGCCGGCTTCGAACGATACGCCGTCAGCGGCAACAACCGCGTTCCCCGGCCACCTCCCAACACTACCGCGACAACGTTTTTCACAATGTTTTCCTTGCGCTCTCTGTGGGAGGCGTCTCCGACGCCGATTAAGGCCACCAGTTCCGATCTAGCATCGATGCATTGGCGGGAAACGCAGACGAATATGGCCATTGATCAGCGAGCGCAACCAGACCCTTGCGAACTGGGTTGTGCTCGATGTACAGGCAAAGCTCATACAACTCCTTTTCACTGCGACAACGGTGATCGTGGAACCCTTCTTGCCAGAATTGGCCCGTAAGTCGCAACATTTTATTCAATTCTCGTGCTGTAAACTTCCCCGTGTCTTGCATTACCTTCGACAGGTTCTCGCCGGGCATTAAACACAGCATGAGGTGAAAATGATCTGGCATTATGCAAAATGCAAATAGCCTGATGCGATTCCGGGATCGTAAGAACCGCCACGACTCCATCAAAATATTAGCAGTTCTTTCCGTGGCTAGAACTGGATGCCGACAATTCACCGTCTTAGTAATCGAATAGCACGCGAATTCTTCGGAAATCCGGCCTTTCCGCAGTTCCGACGAATGGCCTCGAAAGTAGAGCTGATTAAATCGCATACCCTAATCGGCGTCGGAGACGCCTCCCACATCAATTTATTACTTCACGACAAAGCTTACCAATCGGCCGCTCACAAGCTTCTTCAGCTCAAAATCAGCCTCCTGCAAATGGGTGCTCGTCCACCATTCGACAGCTTTCGATCGAGCCATTGCTTCGATCTCTTCATCACTGGCGTTAGTCGGTACTTCGAGCCGCAGTCGTACTTTGCCATTAATCTGGACAGGGATAAAGATTCTCTCTTCTTTTGCCAGGCTTGCATCGAACTCCGGCCACGCCTCGCGGGCCAGAGTGCCCGTGTGCCCCAGCGCTTGCCACAGCTCTTCCGCGATGTGCGGGGCGAACGGCGAGAGGAGCAGCACGAACTTCTCCAGCACCTCGCGCGGCCGCTCGGCGGCCGTCGTGAAGTGGTTCGTGAACTCCATCATCCGCGAGATGGCCGTGTTGAACGACAGCGTGCGGAGGTCGTTTGTGACCGTTTGAATCGTCTGATGCAAGACGCGGTTTTCCTCGGCCGTCGGCTGGCGATCGACAACCGCAGCGCCCACCTGCATGTCCTCGGCCCACTCGTCCACGATCAGCCGCCACACGCGATTCAGAAACGAATACACGCCGTTGACGCCCTGCATGTTCCACGGCTTCGATTGCTCCAAGGGCCCCATGAACATCTCGTACAGCCGCAGCGAATCGGCCCCGTATTCCACGACGATTGAGTCCGGATTGATCACGTTGCCGCGGCTCTTGGACATCTTCTCGTTGTTCTCGCCCAGGATCATGCCCTGGTTCACGAGCTTCTGAAACGGCTCGGGCGTCGACACGACGCCGCGGTCGAACAGCACCTTGTGCCAAAACCGCGCGTAGAGCAGGTGCAGCACGGCATGCTCCGCCCCGCCCACGTACAAATCGACCGGCATCCACCCCTTTTCCACCTCCGGGTCCACCGGCGCCCGGTCGTTCTTGGGATCGAGAAACCGCAAGTAATACCAGCACGACCCGGCCCACTGCGGCATCGTGTTCGTCTCGCGCTTGTAGCGCTTGCCGCCGATCACGGGATACAGCCAATCCTCAGGAGCCTTATCCAACGGCGGTTCGGGGCGCCCGTGCGGCTTGAAATCCTCCAGATGCGGCAGGTCAACCGGCAGGTCCCTCTCCTCGACCGCGCGCACCCGCCCCGTCGGCTTACCGCTTTCATCCAGCTCGTGCAAAATCGGAAACGGCTCCCCCCAAAACCGCTGCCGCGAGAACAGCCAATCGCGCAGCTTGTAATTCACGGCCTTACGGCCGAGCCCTTGCACCGCCAAATCGGCCGTGATATTTTCCTTGAACTCTGCCGTCGGTGAACCGTCGTACTTGCCCGAGTTGATCGCCGTGCCATCGCCAATAAAGCACCGTTTGCTGGCCAGCACTTCTTCACGCTCGACCGGCGAGACCGCATCGCCCGGATCAACGACCGCTACGATGGGCAAACCAAACTGCTTCGCGAACTCGAAGTCGCGCTCATCATGCGCCGGCACCGCCATGATCGCGCCGGTGCCGTAGCTGATGAGCACGTAATCGGCAACCCAAATGGGTACCGGTTCGCCGTTCACCGGATTGATGGCATAGCTGCCGGTGAAGACGCCCGTTTTTTCCTTGGCCAGTTCGGTGCGGTCGAGATCGCTCTTACGAGCGGCCGCATCGCAATACGCCGTCACTTTTTCAGCATTGTCCTTGGTCGTAAGCCGCTCGACGAACGGGTGCTCGGGCGCGATCACCATGTAAGTGGCGCCGAACAACGTATCGGGCCGCGTTGTGTAAATCCGCAGCACGTCGTCGTCCGATTTGCGCGGAAAGCCGGCTGTCTCGCGAGCTGCTTTCCACTCGCTGTATTTAGCCCCCGGCGAATCGCCGGGGGCTAAATGGGCACCTCCAACAAAAAATTCCACTTCCGCCCCGGTGCTCCGCCCGATCCAGTTGCGCTGCAGCGCCTTGATGCCTTCCGACCAATCGAGCCCTTCCAAATCCTTTTCCAACCGGTCCGCGTAGGCCGTGATTCGCAGCATCCATTGTCGCAGCGGCATCCGCACGACCGGGTGGCCGCCGCGCTCGCTCTTGCCGTTCACGACTTCTTCGTTCGCCAGCACCGTGCCCAGCGCGGGGCACCAGTTCACCGGCGCTTCGGTCTGATACGCCAGCCGGTGCTCGTCCTGATACGCGCGGACCGTGTCCTCGCCCGCGGCGCGCACATCATCCGGTATCGGCAGCTCGCTAATCGGCCGGCCGCGCTGCTCGTCATGGTCGAACCACGTGTCGTAAATCTTGAGGAAGATCCATTGCGTCCAGCGGAAGTACTCGACGTCAGTCGTGGCCAGCTCGCGGCCCCAGTCGTACGAGAAGCCCAGCGACTTGAGCTGCCGGCGAAACGTGCCGATGTTTTTTTCCGTTTCGACGCGCGGATGCTGCCCGGTTTTAATCGCATGCTCCTCGGCCGGCAGGCCGAAGGCGTCGAAGCCCATCGGGTGCATCACGCTTACGCCCTGCATCCGCGCGGCCCGGCAGACGATGTCGGTCGCCGTGTACCCTTCGGGGTGCCCCACGTGCAGCCCGTCGCCGCTGGGGTAG
>CAZHIV010000502.1:0-9722 GCA_964532675.1 uncultured Planctomycetaceae bacterium | reverse complement strand
TCCTCTACTTCGTCGGCCGGCGCGATAACCTCATCAAGTCGTCCGGTTTCCGCATCAGCCCGAACGAAGTCGAGGAGGCGCTGTGCAAAGCGGGCCGGCTGCGCGAGGCCGCCGTCATCGGGCTGCCCGACCCGGCGCTGGGACAATCCATCAAGGCCTTCGTCGTTCCGCACGAAGGGGCGACGATCGACCCCGACTCGCTGCTGGAGGCAACAGCCGCCTTGCTGCCGCGTCACATGGTGCCGAAGGCCGTGGAGGTCCTGGCCGCGTTGCCGAAGACCACCAGCGGCAAGATCGATTACCCCGAGCTCCGCCGCCGCGAGGACCGCGTCGCCGAATCGAGCACCACGTAAGATCGGCAAACCGTGCTGCCCGTGGTTACGATAGAACTATGACGACCAACGCCCCCACCCATCGCGGCACGACGGCTGGCCACGTCGCCGAGCTCGTCGCGCGGCACTTCGACGTGGCGGGCGGCGAGTTGCTCGTCGGCGGCCTGCGCATCGGCGAACTGGCCGAGCGGCATGGCACGCCGCTGTTCATCTACGACCGGCAGACGCTCGGTCATCAATGGCAGTCGCTGCGCGACGCGCTGCCGGCCGAGTTCGAAATTTATTATTCCGTTAAGGCGAACCCCAACCAGGCGATCCTGCGGTTCTTCGTCGCGCGCGGCTGCGGGCTGGAAATCGCCTCCAGCGGCGAATTGCGGCAGGCCCTTGCGGCAGGCTGCTCGGCGGAGCGAATCGTTTTCGCCGGCCCCGGCAAAACCGAGGCGGAGCTGGCCGAAGCGCTCGAGGTGCGCATCGGCGAGATTCACATCGAGTCGGCGCGCGAGGCACGGCTCCTTGCCCGCCTGGCCGGCCAGCGGGGCCGCGCGGTGCCCATTGCCCTGCGCGTGAATCCCGCCGCCGACGTCGAAGGCGGCGGCATGCGGATGGGCGGCCGGCCCACCCCCTTCGGCATCGACGAGGACCAGCTCGACGCCGTTGTCGATGAAATCGCCGCCGAAAAGTGGCTCGACGTCGTCGGCCTGCATCTCTACATCGGCACGCAGATTCTCGATGCCGATCTGCTCGTCACGCAGTACCGCGCGGCGCTGCAGATCGCCCGGCGACTGGCGAAACAGCTCGGCAAGCCGCTCAATACGATCGACTTTGGCGGCGGCCTGGGCGTGCCGTACTTCGCCCACGAACAAGGGCTCGATCTCGACCGCCTGCGGCGCGGCGTGGCCGATTTGATGGACGAGGTACGATCGGACCCTGCCTTGCAGGCGGCGAGGTTGATCGTCGAGCCGGGCCGGTTCCTCGTGGCGCCGGCCGGACTGTACGTCGCCCGCGTCGTCGACGTGAAAGTGTCGCGCGGCAAGAAGTTCGTCGTCACCGACGGCGGAATGCACCATCACCTGGCCGCTTCCGGCAACTTGGGCCAGGCGATCAAGCGGAACTTCCCCGTGGCCGTCGTGAATAAGATGAACCGCCCGGCCGGCGAAACGGCCGACGTCGTCGGTCCCCTATGCACGCCGCTCGACGTGCTGGCCCGGGCCATCGAGCTGCCGACGGCCGAAGCGGGCGACTTGGTCGGCGTGTTTCAATCGGGCGCGTACGCCCGCGCGGCCAGCCCGCTCGGCTTCCTCAGCCGCCAGTCGCCGCCGGAAGTGCTCGTCGAGGACGGCCGCGACCGCCTCGTTCGCCGCCGCGGCAGCGACGCCGATTACCTGGCCGACCAGCTCGACGCCGCCCCACCGACCGCAGCGCGGTGATTGGTCCATGCTCTCCACGATCAAAATCACCGCCGCGATGTTCCCCGACTTGTACGAGGACATCCTCCAGGATTGGAGCCCCAACCTATCGCGCACGCAGTGGCAACAGGCGTTCGTGCCCCGCTGGAACGGCGCGGAGGACCATTTCGGCTACGCGCTCACCGACGGAGGCCGGATCGTCGGCATGCTCGGCATGCTATTCAGCCAGCGCCCCGTGGCGGGGCGGACGCGGCCGTTCTGCAATCTGCACGCTTGGCGCGTGAAGCCGGAATATCGCGCGAAGAGCCTGGCGCTGCTCAAACCGGTTCTGGATTTGAAGGACCACACGATCACCGATTTCACGCCCAGCCCCGGCGTGGCCGCGATCGCCCGGCGGCTGGGCTTCAAGCCGCTCGACGCCGAGGTGCTCGTGTTGCCGCCGCTGCCGTCGAGCGGCCGCAGCGCCGGACTTACCATCTGCGAATTGCGCGGCCCCGGCGATCCCGATGCGCTGCAGTTGGCGCCGGCCGACGTGCAGATCTACCAGGACCATCAGGGCATCGATTGCGGCCACCTGCTGGCCCGCGTCGGGCCGGAGTATTGCTACGTCGTCTACTCGCGCATCGCCCCGAACCGGTTCCCCTACTGCCTGGTTCACTACGTGAGCAACCCGCGGCTTTTTGCCGAGCAGCATGCCGCCATCCGCGCTCGGTTGCTGAGCCAGAGCCTGTCGCAGATGGCGGTCGTCGAGTCGCGGCTCCTCGCTGGAGCCCGTATTCCGTTCGCGTTCCGCTCCGGCGCCCACGAGAAGCTCTATCGGGGCGACGCCGTGGCGGCTCACGAAATCGATACGCTCTACTCCGAGATGGTGCTGTTCAAGCACTCGCCCCTGCCAGGCCTGCGGCAGCGCCTGCGCACCACCGTAAAGCGCTGCATCCCGCCCGCCGTCCGCCGGTTCGTGGGAATGAACGGTTCGACGTAAGTCGGCGACACGCTTACAGAGTCGGCACCCAGCCTGGGCGGTATTCGCAGGCCCACAGCGGTTCGGCGGCCGCGTTATTGAGGATGTGGCCGGTCGACGGATCGACCTCCAGCGACTGGCCCGTGCGATACGCGATGTTGCCGAGATGGCAGAACATCGTGCTCTTGTGCCCGTCCTCGATGTCGGCGTTTGGCGGCGTGCCGTCGCGCACCGCGGCGAGAAAATTGGCCAGGTGCTCATCATCGCCGCGGCCGAGCTTCTCTTGCTCCACGACCTTTCGCTCCTTGTCGTAGATTTTGTAGCCGCCGTCGTCGACGTACAGCGTCGCGTCCTCGCCGCGCAGTTCGATGCCGATTTGGCTCTTGGACTGGTGGGCGCGCGCCCAGCTGATGCCTTCCCACACCATCTGCCGGCCGTCGCAATCGAACGAGACCGTGCAGGTGTCCGGCGTCTGTTGATCGTCGTCGTACCGCAGCTTCGCGCCCGCCGCCGTGACCCGCGACGGATAGTCGACTCCCAGCGCCCAGCGGCAAATATCGATCGTGTGGACGCCGTTGTTGCCCAGCTCGCCGTTGCCCCAATGCCAGAAGAAGTGCCAGTTGTAGTGAATCACGTTGTCCTGGTACGGCCGCGCCGTCACGGGACCTTGCCACAGATCGTAGTCGAGCCAGGAGGGCACCGACGTGCGTTTGCCGTGCCCGATGGAGGGCCGTTCGGCGTTGTACGTCGAGCGGGCGTACAATACCTTCCCCAGCGCCCCGTCGCGCACGCGCTCGATCACCTTGCGGTAGAGCGGGCCGCTCCGCCGTTGCAGCCCGGCCTGGACGACACGGTTGGCCTCTCGGGCCGCCGAGATCATCCGCTCGCCCTCGTCGGGCGTGTGGCTGACCGGCTTCTCGACGTACACGTGCTTGCCGGCCGCGCAGGCCAGGATCGTCGCCGCGGCATGCCAATGGTTCGGGGCGGCACAGATCAAGGCGTCCACCGTCGGGTCGTCGAGCGCACGACGGAAGTCCTTGATGCCCTTGGGTTTGCGGCCACCGCTCGAGGTGGCGGCGGCGATCCCCTTTTCGATCGCCCGCTCGTCGCAGTCGCAAACGTACGCGATCTGTGCGCCCGACTGTTTTGCAAACGCGGTCGCCAACTGCGAGCCGCGGTTGTTGGCACCCATCAACGCCAACACGACCGTGTCGGTGGCCGCCGCCGCGCGCGAGCGGCGGCCCGACGCCAGCGCCACGCTCGCCGCCGTCGCCCCGGCCAGGAAAGTCCTGCGGTCGATATCGCTCATACTGTCCTCCGCACCTGATTACTCATTGTACTGTCGAATCGTTCGTGCCGCCCCGGCCCTCGACTTCCCGCTCGGCGCGCTCGATCGTCTCTGCGATCGACACCGGCTCGCCGCCGCGCCGCTTGCTCTCGTCGGCCGCCTCCATGAAGGCGAAAATCTCGATCGTTTCGTCGCGCGTTACGGGCGGCTTGCGGGTGACGAAGAACTCGCAGATTTCCCGCACCGCCGACTCGTAGCCGGACGCGCCCTTTCGGTGGGCGATGCCCTTTGTTCCGTGCACCGTGAACGCGTAGTTCGCGCCGCCCTGCTTCAACCCGCGATACGAGCCGATCCGCCCGTCGCTCCACGTTCCGACGACGACGCTGGAGAGTTCCGTATCGACGCGCGTCACCGACTGGCATCCGCGGCCCATGATCGTAAACAGCGGCTCGACGCCGTGAATGCCGTACCAGAACAGGTCGGGGTGGTGCGGCTCGAAGCGAAGCGGACCCACCGTTTCGCAGCCGAGCAACTGGCCAATCGACTTCTCCGCCGCCAGCTCGCGCACCGCGTCGACGAACCGCAGCGACGAGGAAGAGAAAACGGGCGTCTGCTGCGCTTCGGCAATATGAAGGATCGCGATCACGTCGGCCAGCGACGCCGCGGCCGGCTTGTCGATGAACACCGGCTTGCCGCGCGCGATCTCGCGAAACTGCCCCAGGTGGACGCGGCCGTCGACGCTCTCCAGCAGGATCGCGTCGCACCGCTCGACCAGCTCCTCGGTGGAATCGACGATGGTTACGCCGCGCTCGCGCAGCTGCGCAACAAAGCCGGGCAGCCGATCGCGGCTGGCGGGCAAGTCCGGGCTGCCGCCCGGAAACGCGGCCGTGACCTCGACTTTCGCCAGCGAGCCGGTGGCCTCCGGATCGTTGATCAGGTTTGTGAACGCGATCACGTGCGACGTATCGCAGCCGAGAATGCCGGCGCGGATGACGGCCTCGTCGGCCGCCGCGCCCCGGTCTGCCGCCAGAACGAATAAGCTCAATAAGCCGATGTAAACAAGCTGACGCATGGTCTCATAACTGCAAGGAAGTGAATCTGATTCTATGCTTCTAAGAGTCTAACAAATTGAACCGCCAAGAACGCAAAGACGCCAAGTAAGGCGCAAAAGCGATGTATTTATCTTGGCGACCTTTGCGTTCTTGGCGGTTTCATTCAAATCGTTAGACGCTCTAAACCAGCTTCGTGCGTCCTGGTATCGCCACGTCGCATTGCGGCACGTCATCCGTCCAGGCGTATGCGTCCGGACCCAGCCGCCCTTGGCTGTTGAAACACTGGTCCCAGGAAAGCGTCTGGCCGGTGTAGGTGCACATCCGCCCCATGATGGCGATCATCGTGCTGTTGGCCATGTAGTGGCCGTTATTGATCGGCCGGCCCTCGCGGATGCTGCGAAACAGCTCCGCATGCTCGATATCGAACATGGCGGCGGGGTTCTTCGAATCCTGGCCTTCGTAGCTCCAGGGGTTTTCTCCCTCGATCCGATACTCCAGGATCTTCGCCTGGCCCTTGGTGCCGAGCACCACGTCGTCCACGTACGTGCTGCAATCCGTCTGCTGCCGGCAGGTGAAGTACACGCGCACGCCGCCAGGATACTCGTAGAACACCGCGTGGTGATCGTAGATATTGCCGAACTCCGCGCCCGTGCGCTGCTGCCGGCCGCCCAGGCCGAAGGCCGAAATCGGATGCGCGTCGCCCTGCAGCCAGGCCGTCTTGTCGAGGCTGTGAATCGCCTGCTCGCAAATGTGATCGCCACTCAGCCAGTCGAAATACAGCCAGTTGCGAACCTGGTATTCCATCCGGCTCCACGCCGAGTTATCTCCGCGGTGCCACAAGGTATTGGCGTTGTAGCACGATTGAATCGCCACGATGTCGCCGATCGCCTTGTCCTCGATGATCCGCTTCATCGTTTCCTGCACCGCCGGATGGTATCGCCAACAGAGGCCGGAGACGACGGCCAGCCCCTTTTGCTTGGCTTTATTGCAGGTCTCGATGATGCTCCGCACGCCCGGCGCGTCGACCGCCACCGGCTTCTCCACGAACGCATGCTTGCCGGCCTCCACCGCGTAGGCCAGGTGCCCCGGCCGAAAGTGCGGCGGCTCGGCCAGAATCACCACGTCCACGCCGCCGTCGATCACCTGCTTGTACGCGTCGAAGCCCGTGAACACGTGGTCGTCGTCCACCTGCACGCGATCCTTGCAGCTTTCGATGCGGCGCAGCCTTCGGACGCTGGCAGCAGCACAGTCGGCAAAGGCGTCGCCCACCGCCACCAGCACGTTGTCGGGACTGGCATCCAGCGCGTTCTGCGCCGCCGAGGTGCCGCGCCCGCCGCAGCCGATCAAACCGACCCGCAACGTTTCGCTGGCCCCCGCGTGCACGGCTCGCGGCACCGCCAGCGTCCCCGCCATCGCCGCCCCGACGGCCAGACCCGTGGAAGACTTCAAAAACTCGCGCCGCGTCGTGTTCGCCGCATCGGACAACATTCGCGCATCTCCGCTGAGTAAACCGGCAATTCGCGTACAATTTCCGTTCAAACTACACCATCGCCCCGCCACGTGCAAACCACTCCCAACTTTCGTCCACTCCGCGACCAGGCCGGGCTGCAACGGTTCACCACTCGCTGCATACTAGGCCCGACTTCCACGCTCGGTTACACTGCGCATAACGTCGACTATTGACACGCTGCGCACGGGCTGGCTCAACCCGCCCGAATGGACGCGCACCGAAATCCTCGAATTTCCGGGCTCCATCGACGGGCCGTGGCAGCGGTACATTGTGGACGAAAACCCCCGGCAGAGCCGGGGGCTGCCCGCCACTCCAAACCCTCGCGCCATCGCAACAACGTCGTCAGAACCCCCGGCTCCGCCGGGGGTTCGATCGCCACCGTCCGCTACCCGCGCACCATCCCCAAAGACGAAGAGTGCGCCCGCCACCTCAAAAAACGCACCCTCACCAACCTCTACAACACCCGCCCCACCTGGCTCGCCCTCGCCCACCAAAACCTAGACGCGGCCGTTTTCGCCGCCTACGGCTGGGACCCGGCCATCCCCGACGACGACCTCCTCGCCGTACTCCTTCCCCTTAATTTCGATCGCGCCTGAACTAATATCAGTGTAACGCTACCGATCAAGCAGATTCGCGCACCTTCGGTGAGTCAGATTCCTGTTGCGTTGCTTCCAATCTGTCGTTATCGCGATCTCCAGTCTCAATGTGCAGACTAGACGGCGTGACTGATGCTTTAAATTGACACCGCAACCAAAGTGCAAATGCAGCCACGATCGCGATTATCAGCACAACGGCAACGAACGCATTCACTTCGAGGCTCATTCGAAATTGCCTCCTATTCCTTGCGCTAGGCGCGCTCATCCTGACCTTCGTAAGGCCTCAATCGCTCGACCTATATCAGAACCCGCCGTCCAAAGCTTCGTGTCCTTTCCGTTTATCCGCCGCCTCTCACGGCGAACCGCGCTAGCAAAATCGATATTACAGTCGCTAAGAATCTTGCGAGCCATTGCAATTAACGTCCCCATCCCGGCAGAGCCGCCGTGTTCGCCGATCTTTTCCAAAGCATCCTTGCCGGTAATGCCGTTCGGCGCACTCTTCACGAGTTCCAAAAACCTGCGTACGATAGGTCGATAACTACTCACCTTTCCATTGGAAGGGGAGTGTTGCCCGACACCCGTGTGAGGCTGTGTCGAGGCCGTGGCTTGGGTACTGCGGTGGTGCCACAGGCGCGCCAGTTCCACAGCTTCCGCCGGGGTCCCACATTCAAAAATAGCACCACCAAGCTTTACTTTGACGGACATAGCAACATATTATGCCGCGGCCGCGTCTAGGTCAATGGCCTGGCCGCATAATCCTCGGCCGCGGCCGCATGGGAAGTGAGGTTCTGGATTATTGGCAGCATCTAGCGACAAAACCCGCTCTTTCGCTGCCGCATGCCAAGCGGGGCGAGCCAGCTTTTCAACTGCTGCAGAGCCTCAGGCCTGTGGAGGCAGGAGAGCGGTAGAGCGGAAGTGGAGTAGCGCGTAAATAGGTCGGCCGGTAGGCGAGGAAGTCGCGGCCGAGCAGTTCGGCGACGGGCTTCACGAACGTATCGCGGCCCATCGGCGTAGCGAGCTGCGAAGTTTCAGCTTGGAAGTAACCCGCGCTATCATTCAGCAGAGACGGCAGCAGGAACACGGATCCTCGCTAATCAGCACTAATCGCCATTAGCGGAAATCAGCGGCAATTAGCGTTCCGCAGGAATTTTCCGGAGAGAACTGCATGACTCCCTTCCAGCGGCGCTCGGGGTGCCCCAGGCAAAAATCGCCGGACCCCGAGGTTTACGGAGTTTTTGCACGGGCAGTGCAAGAGAGGCTTGCAAAATGCAACGGATTCGGAATGGGTCACAGCAGCAGCACCCGGTCCATCCGTGCCCCGATGTCGGCCAACCGCTCGCGGTCGCCGCCCTCCACCTCGGCCGTGCACCAACCCGAAAAACCGATGTCGGCCAGTGCCTGTCGCACGGCCGGCCAGTCCACGTCGCCGTCGCCGATTTTGCAGAACTTCTCGGTGTCGCCCCAGTCCTTGCAATCGAGCTTCACGATCCGGCTGCCCAGCGTGCGGACCCAATCTTCGCTCGGCCCGAACTTCCGGCAATTGCCGATATCGAAGTACGCGCCGACCCACGGGCTGTCGATCTCGTCGAGATAGTCGCGAAACTGCTCGGGCGATTCGCAGAAGCCGTTCCACACGTTTTCGATCAGCACGCGAACGCCCAGCTTGCTCGCCAATGGCAGCACCTTGCGAATCTCGACGATCGACCGCTTCCAAACGTCGTCGTGCGTTTCATCCGGGCCGCTCACGCGCCCGGGCACCAGCAGCACCGAGCTGCCGCCGAACGCCTGCGCGTCGCGGAGGCATTGCTCCAGGTGGGCGACCCCCTTTTCGCGCACCGACGGGTCCGGCGACGAGAGGCGGATTTCCCAATGTTTCATGTTCACCACGCCATGCACCGGCATTCCGGTGGCGTCGCTCGCCCGCCGAACTTCGTCGGCCGGCAGCAACGAGGGACCGACCAGCTCCAGGCCGTCGTAGCCCAGCTCCTTCTGCAGCCGGAACTTATCGAGTACGCTGCCCTCGACGCCGATCATGCCCCACTTCACGGCTTTAAAGATGCGGCCTTTTCCAGCAGGGCCCGACGATTCGCCGGCGGTGGCTTGCGCGAAAGCTTGGGACACCGATGATGGCAATACAAGGCCGGCGGCGGTTGCGGCCGTGGCCTGCAGGAATTCGCGGCGGCTGGATCGAGAGGGCTTCACTCGCATCGACGGCGGCTGAGGATGCTCGTTGTCGAAACCGCAAGGAAACGGCCAAACAAAGGGAAACGGCGGGAACCAGCCGGTGCAGCCGGTTTCTCGATTGTCACCGCTCGGCGAGCCCGGGTCAAGCTGCCACGGAGCCGGATCGGGGCAGAGTCGTCCTCTCGCTCTGCGAGAGGCCGACTTTAGGCGGCACGGCGCCGCGGAGATTCGACCGTTCGGGAGAGAATGCCATCGATTTCTTCGGGCATGATAATCCGAAGATACTCCAGCGCCTCGGGGCCGTTGTCGCTCGAGTGGACAACGTTGCAGTGTTGATCCTTGGGATACCCCTCGTTGAAGTAGTCGCGCAGCCGGCGCTTGCAGTATAGCCGC
>CAZHIV010000501.1:0-18038 GCA_964532675.1 uncultured Planctomycetaceae bacterium | reverse complement strand
GGCGCTCCTATCCGTAGGCATCTCCCCGCGGCTGGAGGATGCCGACGTGGCCGAGTTGGCGGCCTGGACTTCCGCCAGCCGCGTGCTGCTAAACCTTAACGAGACGATTACGCGCAACTAGTTCGAGCTGCGATGATGAATTCCGATCAAATCAACGAACTAATGGCCCGCCGATCTTTCCTGGGGCAAGCGTCGTTCGGCCTGGGTTCGATGGCGCTGGCGGGCCTGCTGCAGCCGCAAGTCTGGGCCGGCGGGAAAAATGCCGACCCAACTTTGTCGCGGTACGGCGGCACGGTGAATCCCCGGCACGTGGCGCCGAAGGCGAAGCGCGTCATTTTCCTGTGCATGGCCGGCGGTCCGTCGCACCTCGAGCTGTTCGACGAAAAGCCGAAGCTCGCCGCGATGCACGGCCAGCCGGTGCCGGAGTCCGTCACCGCGGGCCAGCCGATCGCCCAGTTGCAAGGTCAAAAAGAGCTGCTATGCTTCGGTCCGCAGGCCAGGTTCGCGCGGTTTGGCCAATCCGGCCAGGCGGTCAGCAATTACCTGCCGCACATCGCCGGCATCGCGGACGACATCTGCATCGTCCGCTCGATGCAGACCGAGCAAATCAATCACGACCCCGCGCACACGTTCATGAACACGGGCACGGCCATTTCGGGCCGGCCCAGCATGGGCTCGTGGGTGAACTACGGCTTGGGAACGGACTGTGCCGATCTGCCCGGCTTCGTGGTGCTCACCAGCCGGGCCGGCACTCGCTCGCCGCAGCCCATTTCCTCGCGGCAGTGGCACAGCGGCTTTTTGCCCGGCCGGTTTCAGGGCGTGCCGCTGCATTCCACCGGCGACCCGGTGCACTACGTCGGCAACCCGCCGGGCGTCGATCGCTCGCGCCAGGAGGACGTCATTCGCACCGTAAACGATCTAAACCGGATGCGAGACGCCGTCGTGCAGAATCCGGAGATCGGCACGCGGATTTCCCAGTACGAGCTGGCGTTCCGCATGCAAATGAGCGTGCCGGAGCTCGTGAACATTGCAGACGAGTCGCAGCAAGTGCTCGACATGTACGGCGTCACCGGCCCGGACGGCTCGTTCGCCTACAATTGTCTCTTGGCACGTCGGCTGGCCGAACGCGGCGTGCGATTCATCCACCTGTATCACCGTGGCTGGGATCACCACAACAATTTGAAACACCATCTCGGCGAAATGTGCGCATCGGCCGACCAGCCCTCGGCGGCGCTGGTGCGCGATCTCAAGCAACGCGGCATGCTCGAGGATACGCTCGTCGTGTGGGGCGGCGAATTCGGACGCACGCCCATGGCGCAAGGCAATCTCGATAAATCGAATGCCGGCCGCGACCACCACATCCGCGGCTTTTCGATCTGGCTGGCCGGCGGCGGAGTCAAGCCCGGCACCTCCTACGGCGCGACCGATGAGTTCGGTTATTTTGCCGTCGACAATGTCGTCCACGTGCACGATCTGCACGCGACGATGCTCCATCTGTTGGGCATCGACCACGAGTGGCTGACCTATCGCTACCAGGGCCGCGACTTCCGTCTCACCGACGTCGCCGGCCACGTCGTGCGCGAGATTCTAGCCTGATCGGCGGCGCACAACGCCGCCATCGTCGAGGGCCAAAATAAAACCGACGGATGGGCCGCTTGTGCCGCGTCACCGATTCGGGTCGATTGCCCGAACGTGGCCTCCGGCCGAGGAAGATGCGAAAAAACGGCCTTCACTGGCTTACGGCAGTCCACGGCACCCCTGACGCACCTGATCTTCGTGCGGCCCCATCCGTCGATGCTGAGCCAAACGATTGCAACCTTTGTGCCAGGTGAGTGCGACTGGGCGGTTCACGCACTACGAAAAATCGACGTCGCGGCCGGAGCCAGAATTAACTCACGCAAAGGCGCAGAGGCGCAAAGAATTCAGTTCCTCTTCTTTGCGCCTCAGCGCCTTTGCGTGAGACACTTCCAGCCAACTGCCGGCAAACGCCGCCGCGGCGCCTAACATGCGAAGATCGGCGAAAGTTATTGCTGTTTGCCGCGAAGGCTGTCCGTCGCGCCGCCGGTTGAACGCTTCGACACCAACCGGTACACTGTGGATTCACGTGCCGCGGCCTGCGAGGCGGTGATCGGACTCCATCAGGCCGGTGATCTAGGACCCAGTGCCTGAAAGGAACATCGTCGATGACCAAGGTTGCGAAGCTGAACCTCGACGTCGGGGATATCGACCTGCCGCTGGTGGTCGGAACGGAGGATGAGAAGGCCGTCGAGATCGGCAAGCTGCGCGGGAAGACCGGCTACATCACCCTCGACGAAGGGTACGTGAATACCGGCTCGACGACCAGCGCCATCATGTTCCTCGACGGCGAGGCGGGCATCCTCCGCTACCGGGGTTACCCGATCGAGCAACTGGCCGCCAACTGCGACTTCATCGAGGTGACTTACCTGCTGATCTACGGCGAGCTTCCCACCGCCACGCAGCTCGAGGGTTTCCGCAACAAGCTGCGGCGGCACACGATGCTGCACGAGGACATGCGGCTGTTCTACGACGGTTTTCCGCGCGATGCCCACCCGATGGCCATCCTCAGCTCCGTGTGCGGCGCGCTCTCCACGTTCTACCAGGACTCGCTCAGCGTGAAGGACCCCGAGCAGGTGAACCATTCGGTGCTGCGGCTCCTGGCCAAGCTGCCGACGATCGCGGCCTATGCCTTCAAGAAATCGATCGGCCAGCCGTTCGTGTACCCGCGGAACGACCTGACGTACTGCGAGAATTTTCTGCGGATGATGTTCGCCGTACCCACCGAGCCCTTCGAGGCGGATCCCGATTACGTCGACGCCCTGAACCTGCTGCTCATCATCCACGCCGATCACGAGCAGAACTGCAGCACGTCGACGGTGCGAATGGTCGGCTCCTCGGAGGCGAACCTGTTTGCGTCGATTTCCGCCGGCATTTGTGCTCTCTGGGGCCCGCTTCACGGCGGCGCCAACGAGGCCTGCGTCGCCATGTTGCAGCAAATCGTCAACGATGGCGGCAACGTCAAGAAGTACGTCGATATGGCCAAGGACAAGGACAATCCCTTCCTGCTGATGGGATTCGGCCATCGTGTCTACAAGAACTACGACCCGCGGGCGACCATCATCAAGGCCGCCTGCGACAAGCTGCTGGCCAAGCGGCACATCGACGATCCGCTGTTCGGCATCGCCAAGCAGTTGGAAGAAGTCGCGCTGAACGACGAGTATTTCGTGGAGCGCAAGCTGTACCCGAACGTCGACTTCTATTCGGGCGTCATCTACCGCGCGATCGGCATTCCGGTGCCGATGTTCACGGTGCTCTTCGCGATGGGCCGGCTCAGCGGTTGGATCGCGCATTGGCTGGAGATGCACCAGAACCCGAACACGCGCATCTGCCGGCCGCGGCAGATTTACACCGGGGCGAACGAACGCCAGTTCGTTCCCATGGAGAAGCGCGGCTAGACGGCGAAGCCGCGAGCGACCCATGCAGCGCGGGGCGATTATTCTTTGCGGCGGCCGAAGTTCTCGCATGGGACGCGATAAGGCAACCATGCCGTTTGGCGCCGGCGAAGTCATGCTCGAGCGTGTCGTGCGCCTTGTTAACAAGGTCGTGCCGGCCGAGCGAATCGTTTGCGCCGCGGCCTTAGGGCAGAAATTGCCGCAGCTTCCGCCCGCCGTGAGAATCGTGGTCGATCCCGTCCCAGGCCGCGGCCCGCTTGCCGGCTTAGCGGCAGGAATGGCGGAATTGAGCGACCGAGCTGACGCCGCCTACGTCACCGGCTGCGACACCCCGTTATTGAAGCCCGCATTCATCGAACGGATGTTCGAATTGCTCGATGACTACGACATTGCCGCTCCGCACGACGGGGGTCGCTGGCACCCGCTCGCCGGCGTCTACCGAACGGGAGTTCTGCCGCGGATAGACGAGCTGCTGTCGGCCGGCGAACGCAGCCTCGCCGCGCTTCTCGAAGCCTGCCGCACCCGCCGTGTCCCCCTCGAGGATCTCCGCGACGTCGATCCGGAGCTCGCTTCGCTGGCCACCTGCAACACGCTGGAAGAATACCAAGGCGCGTTGCGAGCCGGCGGCCTCACGTCGTCGCAATGACCTGGCCGTCCGCCAGCTCCGATTCGTCGACGGCGTAGTTCGCGAACCGCACGGTGTAATGCTCGTTGATCCAGTCGCGGATGTCGGGCTCGAAATCGGTGTCATACTGCGGCGCGACGTGCAGCGTCGTGCCCGCGGGCGTGGTCCGGATTTCGCCGCCCTCGACGACGACCACGCCAGCCTTGATTACCACCCGCGGCAGCTCGAACATCGTTTGAAGATTCTCGTGCGGCGTATAGATCGTCACGTCGGCATCTGCTCCAGGAGCAAGGTGGCCCTTACCCGTTAGTCCCAGCATCCGCGCTGGCCCGGCGCGTGTGATGATCGCGATCTCGCGGAGCGTGTACTGGCGGTCCAGGTCGCCCAGCAGCGAGCGATCGCGCACCTCCGCGGGGCACCGCTTGAGTGTGTCCGCGCGGTAGGTGCGGTCCATCAGTAGCCGAGTGATCTCCGGGTAGGCGAGGAAGGAGCCGCCGTTCGGGTGGTCGGTGCTCATCGCGACGCGCCAAGGGTCATCCACCAGCAGGTACCACTCGAGCCCGATCGCCCATTGCAACGCGTGGACGAGCGACTTGTTGCGGTAGCGAATCGGCGTGACGCCGCAGCCGGCTTCCAGCTCGGTGTCGCTCGAATACCATTTGCCCTTGCCGATCTTGTGCAGGAAGTACCCGAGCGGGCTGTCCCCGGTCATGGCCACGGTCTGGCCGAACATCACCTGGCCCACGTCGACCGTGACGTTCGCATGGGAATTGACGTACTCGGCCAGCGGCTCGACCTGGCTGCGAAACGACGCCTCTTCGCCGTCGCCGCCGCCGTAGCTGTGAAACTGGATGTGCGTCACGTGCCCGCGATGGCCGTCGAGGGCGTGCATCGTTTCGAGCGTGGTGCGCCAGTTGCCGGGCATGCCGAGGTTGTTGCAATGGATGTGCACGGGATGCGGCAGCCGCAGGTCGTTCGCGGCGTGGGCCACTTCCCGGATGATCTGGCGGGGCGTGACGTCGAAATGCGGCACGCGCTCGTCGATGCCGGCCACGTTGCCGCCGCCTTGTTTCCAGACCTCCACGCCGCCGGCGTTGACGATCTTCGGCGCAAAGGCCTTCGCGGCGCCCAAGAGCCATCCCAGAAAGGCCCGCAGCTTGTCGGGCCGCCGCTCGGCGATCGCCCGCAGCAGGTAGTGATTGTTGCCCACGAGCGCGAAAAAGCCCTTGTCGAGACAGGGCGTATCGGCGAGCTCCAGGTGGGCATGGCGCGCCAAGAGCGGTGGCACGGCGGCGTCCATCGCCGTGGTGTAACCCAGGCCCGCGTATTGGTAGCCGGTGACGAACGTGCTGGGAACGGGTCCGGCCGTCCCGCGGCGTAAATGAACGGCTGAACCCTCCCCCGGCCCCTCCCTATGAGGGAGGGGAGGAGTGGGGCACATCCGCCGCGCGGCGTTCACCTTCGGCCCGGCGATGTGGCAGTGCATGTCTACGCCGCCGGGCATCACGACCAGGCCCGCGGCGTCGATCGTCCGCGCGGGCCTGATTTCCGGATCGGTCGGCGCAGCCACGATGCGGCCGCCGTCGATCCAGATATCCCGCACTTCGCCGTCGACGTCGTTGGCCGGGTCGTAAACCGTACCGCCGGCGATGCGCGTCAGGCGGGGCGCGGTCATGCTTACTTCAAATCCTGGAAGTGGGTTTCGGAATGCGTCACCCAGAGGCCGTCCTCCTGGTAGGTAACGCTGGAAGCGCTGCGCAGGGTCGTGGCCACATCCAGGAACTGGTGTACCTGCGGCACGATGAAACCCATTTGCATCATCATGGGCGACTGCTCGGGCGGATCATCCTCGTCGGCCTCCGCGTCGTCGTCTTCCGCCTTCAAGTTGCCCATCGCCACGTCGAGGCCGTAGTCGATCCAGGGGCGGATCGCATCGACCATTTTGTGAAATTCGCAATAGACAATTTGGGCGGCCGGCCGATCCAGGTCGAGCGACGAATCGAACTTCGGCGGCGTGGAGCGCAATAGCCGCTCGGTGGTGCCGGGAAGCGTGCTCAAGGCGGCCGCGGCGTCGGTCAGCCCCGCATTGGGTGCTACCTGGGAATCGACGCCCCACTCTTCCGGCAGCGGGTAGACGTACAGCGTGCCGCCGCCTTGCAGCTCGCGCCTTTCCGGCTCCGGCAGTTCGAAATCGGGCACGTCGTCCGGATTCATCTCTCGCACGAGCTCGACCGCATCGCGAACGACCGCCGCGTACTCTTTCATCCCCTGGCGCAGCCGCTCGGCGTCGCTCACGCTAACGACGATGGCGATTTCGAACACGGGCAGCGGCTTGGGCGAGGCGGGCATCTCGTTGAACCAGCGCTTACTCGTCGCGGCGACGTCGAGCACCAAGGCGCCCTGGTTGTCGGCGAAGGCCGGATACAAGTGCTCGCGATTGGCGGTGTTGATCCGCCGCAGCAAGTCGAAAACGCGCTCGCGATATTGCTGATACTTCGCCCAATCTTCGGGATCCGCCTTCGCCTCGACGATTTGTTCGACGGTACTCGCGGTGCTCCGAAGCCAGTCGATCGCCGCGTCGTAATCCTCGACGGTGTCGTTGGAGCGCGAGGCGACGACCAGCATCGGACTGCCGCCCGCATGATTGAGTATGGTCAGCGGCTTGGAGCTGTCGCTCATGGGCCGGGTGCCGGTGCCGTATTTAAATGCCTCGTAACCGCGGTCGGTGAGATATGCGATGCTGGAGACTTCCCCCTGCTCGGGCATGTATTTGGCTATATCGAGCGAGCGGATGTCCTCGACCAGCTTCATGCGATGCTCGTCGTCGACCTCCGCTTGCCGCAGGACTTCATCCGCCGTGCCGGCCAGGTCTTCGATCGTCTGCTTGGGCGAGCTCAAGCTCTTCGCAAAGGACTCGCTCATATAGCCGATCGACGCGACGCGCTGGTCGGCATGCTTGGCGAGCCGGCCGATTGCCGGCTGTTCGGCGAGGAACTTGCCTTGGCCGACCGTTTCCAGGTGGTACGTCGAATCGCCGATCGAGAGCAGCACGAACTCATCGACCACGCCCAAGGCGACGGCCAGCGTTTTCGAGCGGAGCAGCTCGCGCCACTGCTCGAATTGCTCGGGATCGACGTCGTCGGCCTCCTCGCGAATTTCATCCCACGGGATCATTGAACCGTCGAGCCGCAGCGTCAGGAATTCGTACCCGGCGATCTGGTCGCGCTGCAAGTGGGCCGAGAGCTCGGGACGCTTGTCGTCGAGCAGGTTTCGGACCACGGCGTGAACTTCGTCCAGCTGCCGCCGAGCCCGATCGGCGTCGTCGATTCGGAAGCCGAAAACGATGGTCGGGATCTTGAAGTCATCCGCGTTTTCTTCGAGCACTTCGCGAATCCGCTCCGCCAGCACGTCGTCGAATTCCTCGCCCCGCGCGGCCGCTTCCAGCCGGGCCGTGCGCTGCACGCCGTTGAGCTCGATCAGCAGCTTGAACGACTTGGCGATGTCGCCGCCGCCGTACACAAACACCTCGTCGGAGAACATCTCCTTCAGCACGGCCACGGTCTCCTGACCTTCCTCCGACCGGACGTATTCGCGAAGGTTGGCGACGGTCGAATCGGCCGACTGCTGCCACTGAAACACCGCTTGCATCTTGACGAGCTGAATCAGCGGGATCTCCATCAGGCGGGCGTAGGCCTTGCTTTGCAGCAGGAGGTCCCATTGCTCTTTGAGCCGCAGGCTGGCCGAATAAAAGGCCGCGTCGACCGGTACCATCCGCAGCGAATGTGCCTGTTCCGCCAGGTCGGCCGCGCGGGCCGGCGGCTGAACGAGCAGAACACATACAAGGGCCAGCAAGGTGACAGAAGCGGTGCCGAATTCGAAAATGCGTCGTCGGGGCCTGGGATGCGTTGACATGGAGGTTCCTTTGCTGAATCGACGTGGAAGAGGCCATCGCCTAGCAGCAGTGTGACGGATGGGCCGAGAAATGTAAACTAGCCGCGACTGGCCGCCGGCAACTGACGGACTCGTTTTTCGATTGCCAGCAGCACGTTCTCCGCGCTCGAATACGGCGAGTTGACGGCCGGCCGAAGCGGCAACGCCACGCCGTCGCAGCGGAAGACCGTGCCGCTCGCGTCGATGCCCGGTGTGGCGACGGTGACCGCCACCGCCGGGCCGACGCTCGGCCGCCAATCGGCCGTGTGCAAGCAAACCGACGGGATGGAGTTCAAGCGGGCACGAGCCGACTCGGAAAGTTCCGCCAGTGGATCGGCCAGCGGTTCGCAGGCAACGACGAGCGCCGCGTCCGTTTCGCCTGCGCGTAGTCGATGCTCGGCCGAGTTCTTGTCCAGGTGGAATTCTGGATAGCCGGCGGCGAAATCAATGCCCGACGGATAGCCGGTTTGCCACGTGAGCACTTGCGCCGCGCCGGCAGCGTTGGCGGGCGAACCGAGCGGCAGCGCGACGCACCGCGTGTGGCGGTTCATATCGCGGGCCAGCATCAACAGCGTTTCGGTCGCGCCGCCCGGTTGGAAGAAAATCGCGGCATAGCGTGCCGCTTGCATTCGCCCGACCAATTCCCGCCATGCCGACAGCGCGAGGCCCGTTTGCTGCACGACTCGGGTTTCGTCGAAATCCTGTTCGCCGGCGATGAGCGCGCCCAGCACATCCAAGGCCGCCGGCTCGCTGCCCGCCCGAATTTTGTAGAATGAGTCGGCTGCCTCGGCCGTCTGCGTGTGGCGGTTATCCACAACGACGCATGTCCGGTCGGCGCGTCCCCGCGGAATGAACTCGCCGGCGCAGTCGAGGCTGTAGCGTTCGAAGTGGCGAGGGTGCGTCGTCGCCGGATCGACGCACCAAAACATGACGAAGTCGGCCCGGTGCCGCACCTCGCCCAGCGTTGCGGTGACCATGCCGACCGATTGCACCGCGGCGGTCAACGTTGCCGTTGCACTCGTTCCGACGTCGATGCAGGCGCCGAGTCGGTCCGCCAGCGCGGCAGCCGCCCGCTGAGCCTCGCAGGTGGCACCCGCGAGGCCGAAGATGAGCGGGTGCTTGGCACGCGCGAGGATTGAGGCCGCCCGGTCGAGCCCGTCATCCAGTTCGGCCGGCCGGCCGTCGACTTGGCAAGCCGGAGCCTCCGCCGGCCGCTCGGCGAGGAACCATCGCTCGCCCAGAGGGCAAGCCCGGTCGGCCCCAACGATGCGACTCGCGTGCACCTGAACTCGGATATCGTCGCACAGGCAGCCGCACGCCAGGCAAGTGGCGTCGTCGCGGTGCTGAAGACGCGGAGAGGGTTCAGGAGCCATCGCGGCCGTGAGTATCGTAGAATGTAGCTCGCGTTGTCGACTTCGTGGTTGTATCGCGTTTGCCAGCAGTGAACAAGCGAGCCGCAACGCGGCACTCCGGCAGCCCGGCGGCGGATAGTGGGCGAGACGGTTTCGATCAGTTAAAGTAGAGGTGTCTCTGCGTCGTTGTCGCCTGCCGCCAAGGGCCACACGTAGCTGAGTTCACTCAGCTCGGTTTAATCTCTCGAAACGCATCGCGCCGGGAGGTGTGATGTCGCCAGATTCCGACAACAGGTTTAGCGCCAGCACTTCGCCGGCAGAAGCGCTGCGATCGTTCGTGCGCGTGCTGGTGCTGGCGGGGGTGTACTTTGTGGCGGCCAAGCTGGGGCTGTCGCTGGGATTTCTGGCCGAGCAGGTTTCGGCCGTCTGGCCGCCGACGGGCATCGCATTGGCGGCCGTCCTCTTGCTGGGATACCGCGTTTGGCCCGGCATCGCCTTGGGCGCCTTTCTTGCCAACGCGACGGCCAACGAACCAATCCTCACCGCCTGTGGCATTGCCGCTGGCAACACGTTGGAGGCGCTCCTCGGCGCGTGGCTGCTAAAGCGGCTCGTCGGGTTCGACAACGCCCTGGAGCGGGTGAAGGATGTGATTGGCCTGATTCTCCTGGCAGCCGCGCTCAGCACGATGGTGAGCGCGACGATCGGCGTCACCAGCCTCTGCCTGGGGCTCGTGAATTTGCCGGGAGTGGAACGGACCATTAACTGGTCGGATTTCGGCTCGCTCTGGTGGACGTGGTGGCTGGGCGACGCCATCGGCGCACTGGTGGTGGCGCCGGTGCTGCTGACTTGGGGCAGCGGAGGCGGCAACCGAGTGCGGCAGCGCCCGGCGGAAGCCGTGGCCTTAATCCTCGGCCTCGTCGCGGCGAGCTGGCTGGCCTTTCTCAGCGGCTTTACCACGGGCCTGGGCGGCGCGTCGCTGGCCTACCTTGTGTTTCCCTTCGTCATCTGGGCCGCGCTGCGCTTTGGTCAGCCGGGAACCACCGCCGTGACCGTGGTCGCGGCGAGCGTCACCATCTGGGCAACGCTGAACAGCATGGGGCCTTTCGGCGGATTGCCGATCCACGAGCGTTTGCTTTTGCTGCAAGTCTTCATGGGCGTCGTGGCCTGCACGTCGTTGCTGCTGGGCGCGGCGCTCAGCGAGCGACGGCGCGTCGAGATCGAGATGCGGAGAACCGAGGAAGGGCTTCGCGCGGCGGTCGAAGAGCTTCAAACGCTGGTGAACCTTTTGCCCGTCGGCATCTTCATTGCCAAGGATCCATCGTGCCAGTCCATCACAATGAACGCGGCCGGCGCGGAGATGCTTCGAGTTCCTCCAGGGGCCGACGCGTCGAAAACCGGTCAGGCGGCCGACCAGCTGCCATTCCGCGTCATGAAAGACGGCAAGGACGTGCCGGGCGAAGATCTGCCTATGCAATGGTCCGCCCGCACCGGCCGGTCGGTGATCGGCGAGGAGCTCGACGTGCTGCGCGCCGACGGGACGAGCGTCACGCTCTACGAGTGCGCGTCACCGTTGTTTGACGCGCTCGGGAGGGTCCGCGGCTGCGTGGGCGTGTTCGTGGATATCTCCGCGCGGAAGCGAGCGGAGGAAGCGCTCCGAGACGCCGATCGTCGCAAGGACGAGTTCCTCGCCACATTGGCCCACGAACTGCGCAACCCCTTGGCGCCGATCCGCGCGGGCGTCGATTTCCTGCGGTTGATCGACACGCACGACGCCGAGACGCGCAGCGTCCTCGACATGCTCAACCGCCAGGTTCAGCAGATGACGCGGTTGGTGGACGACCTGCTGGACGTCTCGCGTGTGACGCGCGGCAAGATCCGGTTGAAGTTGGAACCGGTAGACCTCGCCAGCGTGGTGACACAAGCCATCGAAATGAGCAGGCCGCTGTGCGAGGCCCAAGGACACGAGTTGTCGGTCTCCCTGCCCACGCGGCCGATCCGATTGCAGGCCGATGCGACGAGGCTGACACAAGTCTTCGCGAACTTGCTCAATAACGCGGCCAAATACAGCGAGCGCGGAGGCCGCATCGCACTCGCCGCCGACCAACAGGGAGACGAGGTCGTGGTGCGCGTGCACGACACCGGTTACGGCATCGCGCGAGAGACGCTACCTCATGTCTTCGACCTGTTTGTGCAGGGCGATCATTCTCTCACGCGATCGTCCGGCGGGCTGGGGATCGGCCTGACGCTCGTCCATCGCCTGGTCGAAATGCACGGCGGCAGCGTGCGGGCGCACAGCGAGGGGCCCGGAACGGGCAGCGAGTTCGTGGTCTGCATCCCTGTGGCACCCGTAGAATCATCCGCTGCAACCCCGGCCGAAGATAAGGCGGCGCACCGCGCTCCGGCCGCGGTAATCGCTCGTCGCATTCTGGTGGTCGACGACAACAGGGATGCCGCGCTCAGTCTGGAGCGGTTGTTGCGAACCGACGGCCACAAAGTGTGCGTAGTTTATACGGGGGCGGCGGCAGTGGAAGCAGTCGCCGGTTATCGGCCCGAGATGGTGCTACTCGATATCGGCCTGCCGGATATGGACGGCTACGCGGTGGCGCGGCATATTCGAGCACTGGCCGGCGGTGAAAATATCGTCCTGATCGCGGTGACCGGCTGGGGACAGCCCAAGGACCGGCAGCAAGCCACGGACGCCGGCTTCAACCATCATCTTACCAAGCCAGTGGACTATGCGGGGCTGAGAGATTTACTTCGCCGGCTCGGCGGCGACATCGAATCTTCGACGAGCCGCGTTCGGTCGTCGTAAATAATTGCGTGCTGCAGCACCGCGAGCCGCCGGGCTTGTCCCGGCGGGGTAGCAGTAACGAGCCGCCGGGCTTGTCCCGGCGGGATCAACCCGCCGGCTCGCTTTGATTTTTTGGACTTGCCCGCAGTAAGGAGATCTTGATGACGCGAGCGTGTTTGTTATCGATAATTCCGGCATGCGTGGTTGCATTTGCCGCGCCTGCCTTCGGGGCCGAAATCGCCAGCGAGCAGTTCTCCGCGTTGCTGGCGGATGCTTGGCAGTTTCGCCTGCGGGAAGCCCCGCTCTTCGCGACGGAAACCGGTGACCATCGCTTCGACGATCGTTTGCCCGACGTGTCGCTGGCAGACGAGAAGCGGCGCGACGCCGCCCGGCGCGAGTTTCTGGCGCGGCTCGAAACCATCGACCGCGGTGCGCTCGCGCCGGCGGAGCAGGTGAATTACGACGTCTTCGCCCGCGGCCTGCGCGACCAGCTCCGCGGATACGACTTCCACGAATACCTGATGCCGATCAGCGATCGCTGGGGTTTCCACGTCGAGTTCCCGCAGCTGCCGCGCAACTTGTCGCTGCTGGCCACGCGCGACTACGAGAACTACATCGCGCGCCTCCGCGGCTTCAACGCCTACGCGGCGGGGCACATCGAGCTGATGCGCGAGGGCGTGCGCCGATCGGTCACCGTGCCGAGCGTGATCATGCAGCGCTACCACGAGCCGCTGCAAGCGCAGATCGTCGAGGATCCGGAGAAGAGCTTGCTGTTCGCGCCGTTGAAGGAGCTCCCTTCGACCGTACCCAAGGAGGACCACGAGCGGCTGCAAGCGGCCGCCCGGCAAGCAATCGCCGAAAGTGTCGTGCCGGGCTACCGCAGGTTCCTGAAGTTCATGCGAGAGGAATATGTGCCGAATTGCCGGGGCACGATCGCCGCCTCGGCGCTGCCCAAGGGCCGCGACTATTACCGATTCTGCGTCGCGAAGTACACGACGCTAGACGACCAGACGCCGGAAGAGGTTCACGCCATCGGCAAGGCGGAAGTCGCCCGCATCCGCGGCGAGATGGAAGCCGTCATTCGCAAAGTGGAGTTCGACGGCGATTTCGCCGAGTTCACCGATTACCTGCGGAACGAGCCGCGGTTTTATGCCAAGACGGCCGAGGAATTGCAGAAAGAAGTGGCCTTCGTGCTGAAGCGCATGGACGGCCAGTTGCCCGAGCTCTTCGGCCGGCTGCCACGGATGCCGTACGGCCTGCGTCAGGTGCCGGACTTCATCGCGCCGCAGGCCACGTTCGCCTACTATCAACGGCCGACGGGCGACGGCCGCCGGGCCGGCTTCTTCTACATCAACACGTTCAACCTGCCGAGCCGGCCGCTGTATATGCTCGAAGCGCTGTCGCTGCACGAGGCGGTGCCCGGCCATCATTTGCAGCTCGCCATTCAGCAGGAGCTCGAGCACCTGCCCGAGTTTCGAAAATACGGCGGCTTCACGGCGTTCGTCGAGGGTTGGGCCCTGTACGCCGAGCGGCTCGGCCTGGAGGCCGGCTTTTACGAGGACCCGTACAGCGATTTCGGCCGCCTGACCATGGAAGTGTGGCGGGCATGCCGGCTGGTTGTCGACACGGGCATCCACTACCTCGGTTGGACCCGCGAGCAGGCCATCGACTACATGCGGGCCAACTCGGCCATGCCGATGCACGATATCCGCGCCGAGGTCGACCGCTACATCGGCTGGCCCGGCCAGGCGCTGGCCTACAAAACGGGCGAGATGAAAATCCGCGAGCTGCGCGCCGATGCCGAAGCGCGGCTGGGAGACGATTTCGACATACGGGCGTTCCACGACGTCGTGCTCGGCGGCGGCGCGGTGCCGCTCGGCACGTTGGAGCGGAATGTCCGCGCTTGGATCGAAAAGTTCAGCTCACAAGTAGGCGGATAGAGCTCGAATCATCACGACCACGGCCGAGAGCGCCGAAATCGCGAGCACCGCCGGCTTGATGCGAGCCCTGTCGAACCAGCCCACCGTGTAGCGCGAAATGGCAAACCCAACCACGACGCCCGGCATCAGCAGCAGGCCGATCAGCAGCTCCACCTGGTGGAACCGGCCGGCCCACCACAGTCCGGCAAGCGTGATCACGCCGCCGACGGTGAAGATCGCGGAGATGGTCGCGCGAATTCGCGGGCCTTTTTCGTTTTGATACAACAGCGCCAGCGGCGGCCCGCCAATCGACGCCACGACGCTCATGAACCCCGACACGATCGAAGCCAGCAACACGTGGGGCGGCGTCGGCGCCACATGCCGTCCCAATGCGCTGATCATCACGCCCACCATGATGAGCGAGCCGAATAACAACTCATAGGCGCCGCCGGGTAGGCTGCCGATGGCATAGGCGCCCGGCAGCGTGCCGATAATGCGGCCGATCACCGCCAGGCCGACGTCGTCCAGGATCACGTCTCGATGTTCGCGCACGGCGATGAGGATCACCAGCAGCATGGCGGCCAGCACGATGGGCGCCGGCACGAATACGGGATTCACCAGCAGCAGAATGGGCGCCGCGACGACGGCCAGCCCGATGCCGATACTTCCCTGAAGCGCCGAGCCAACGACCATCAACAACAGCGCGATGGCGAACTCGGCGGGCGTGACGGGCAGAGTGGGCACGAAGCAAAGGGGGAGGGCGGAAGGGGGAAGGCGGAGGGAGGATGGGGAAGGCGGAACTTCTTATATCGGTTGCAGCGTGAATTGGCCAGACCGCGCCAATTTGATCTCGATGGTCAGGTAAGCTTTCGCACCTCGTCGCCGATCGTAATGATGCCGCCGGTGATGATGCGGGCATAACGCCCACGGAGGTGAAGCGATGCACCGCGAGCGTTGTTCATGAACGTGCGGGCGTCCTTGCCGTAGCGGCGCTCGAGCTTCGAGCAGCCGGTGTGCGACTGGTTACTGATTTCCAGTACGACCTGGCCGCCGATCGCCAGCCGGCTGCCGGTGGGCAAATTGGCCTCGCCGAGATCCAGATCGACGATCAGGTTGTCGCCGGCCAGGCACATGGCGTCTGCGTCGCCGGCGATCTGGCGGAGGAACCGCACGTTCATGAGCGACACCTGGCAGCGCGGGTCCGAGCGGCCGTCCTCTAATTTGCAGAAACTATCGTCGACCCAGCGGTCGCCGTCGATGCCGCGCTCGGGCGTCTGCCGCACCGTGGCGAGCGCTCGGCGTTCGTTCATCGCCGGCCGCACGAAAATGGCTTCCAGCCGCCCCGCGTCGGCGGGCGAGGCGAGCACTTCCGCGAGGCCTTGTTCGAGTTCGATCGCCGTGAGGTGTTGAGCTTCGCTATGCATGGGGGAGAGGTCAGAGGTCGGAGGTCGGAGGTCAGGACGACGGGATGACACCGGGCTGGCGGCCGTGGTTCATGTGACGCCGCTCCACACGAAGTCGACGATGCTCAACAGGACGTAGAGCACGAGAATCAGCCACCAGCCGACGACGAGGATATCCGGCGGCTCGACGCCGATGGCGTGGATGACGAGGCCGAACAGGGCTACCAGGCCCAACACAGTGGCGACGGCCGAGGGTCCGCCCAGCAGCTGCACGAGTCCGAAGATCACCGCCGCCGCCGTCATGGCCGCCAGGAGCTGCCGCATGGAAAACCGGAACTGAAACTCTCGCTTCTCGCGGGCCTTGTGCCAGATCTCGTCGACTTCATTCGGCAGTGGCGGCAGCGGCGCAACGGGCTCGACAGGTTCCTCCACGGCCGCGGCCGCCGGAGACTTCTTTCCCAGGTGCGCGCGCCGGCGGGCGTACAGCTCCTGGCGCCGTCGATCGGCTTCGTCCTGCGCCTTCTTTTCCTGCCACTGCAAGTACAGATACACGCCAGCAATGGCCAGCATGACGCCCACGACGACGACCGCCATCGGGATCAGCTTGACCAGCGTCAACAGGATGGCCACAACGGCCGTGACGATCAGCAGGTGCTTCGTCTGAAAGCGGACCGGGACGTTGCGGAGCCAGCCCTCCAGAATCTCGCGACCACGGTCGCGCTCCGCATCGCGGTACACCTCGTCGATATCGATCGAGATCCGCGTCGACTCGATGGCTTCCTGCGCGCGGTGGAGCTCGCCGGCGACCACCTCCGGATCCGGCGGCTCGAGTTCGTACTCGTCGTTGTCGCCCGCTTCCTGGGGCGTCGACGAATAAAACTGATCGCGTTCGCGGTCGTCCATGGAAAGGTCGAAGGTCGAGGGTCGAGAGTCGCGGCTTGCCTTTCATTGTCGGCCGTAGTGCGTATAGTGACAAGCTGCCTTCCGCGCCGCCCCAACGCTTGCGGTTTCGCTTCCAAAATCCCGGGCCACGCCCCCACCAACATGCCGCGATTCCTCATCACCGCACTGGGCAGCTACGGCGACGTGCATCCGATGGTTGGATTGGGCGCGGCGCTGGCGGCGCGGGGGCATCGCGTGAAGATCGTCACCAACCCGTACTTCGAAGACGTGGTTGCCGGAGCTGGCCTGGGTTTTGTGCCGATCGGAACGCGGGAGGAATACATCCGGCTCACGCAGCATCGCGACTTGTGGCACCCGATCCGCGGCCCGCGGCTGGTGCTCACGAATGCATCGGCCAGGCTGCTGCGTCCGCTGTACGATCAGCTTGTCGCAAACTACGTGGCAGGCGAGACGATTTTCTGCGCGCATGCCATGGACCTGGCGAGCCGCGTGGCGGGCGAGAAGCTTGGCGCGCCGGTGGCCAGCATCCTATTCGCGCCGGGTGTGTTGTGGACCGTTCACGATTCGCCGCGATTCAAAGGCCCGCTGCTTGGGCCGCGCGTGCCGCGATGGCTGAAGCGGGCGCAGTTCTGGGCTGGAGATGCGTTTTTCATTCGGCCGCTGTTGGCGCCGGAGCTTAATAAAGTGCGTCGGCAGCTGGGCCTGCCGCCGGTGCGGCGGATTTTTTCGCGATGGTTGTTCGATTCGGATTTGGTGCTCGGATTGTTTCCAGATTGGTTCGGTCCGCCGCAGCCGGATTGGCCGGCGCAGACACGCGTGGTCGGTTTTCCGCTGTGGGATTCACCGGGGTCTGTCCCCATTTTCCGCCCTGGGAAAATGGGGACTGACCCCTTCGGCTTAAGCAGCGACGTGCAGGAGTTCATCGCAGCCGGCCCGCCGCCGATCGCCTTCTCGCCCGGCTCGGCGAACCGTGGAGCGCACGCGTTCTTTGCAGCGGCCGTCGAGGCCTGCGACCGGCTGGGCTGCCGGGGCATTCTGCTTACGAAATACGATCATCAATTGCCGGACAGGTTGCCGGACTCGGTGCGTCATTTCGGTTTCGTGCCGCTGAGCAAGCTGCTGCCGCACACGGCCGCGCTGGTGCATCACGGCGGCATCGGTAGTTGTGCCCAGGGGTTGGCGGCCGGGGTGCCGCACGTGGTGCAGCCGATGTCGTACGACCAATTCGATAACTCGCGGCGGCTTGTGCGGTTGGGCGTGGCATCGGAAATCCCGGTAAAGCGATTTCGTGGCCGTGCGGTGGCCGGTGCGCTAGCACCGCTCTTGGATTCCGCCACGGTCGCGACACGCTGTCGCGAGTTGGCGGCACGTTGTAACGGTCCTGCAGCACTTGCCGCCGCGTGCGACGCGCTGGAACAGCTTGCTGATTCACATGCCGGACACAGGGGCTTAAATCCATCGGTCGCGAATCGTATACTTCAATAGGATTCGGGCACTTGCCCTCGACCGTTGGTTCACAACCTTCCTGAAAGGAGCCCTGCCATGAACGATCAACCACTGGCCGATCTCCGCTTCTTGATGTTTGTCGCCGATGATTACGAGGACCTCGAGTTGTGGTACCCGAAGCTGCGGCTGGCCGAGGCCG
>CAZHIV010000500.1:0-4615 GCA_964532675.1 uncultured Planctomycetaceae bacterium | reverse complement strand
GCAGCAGCACGAATGCGCCCAAGGCGATCACCAGTGCCGGCAGCAGCAGCTCGGCCACTCGATCCAGCCAGTGCACCGTCCGCCGATCCTTGACGGCGGCCAACTGCTGGAGTGCCCACGGGCGGTTTCCCACGCGCTCCGCGCTCGCCAACAGGCGCACCTCCGGCGGCGTCAGCATGTCGACCGCGCTCAGGCTTTGCCACACGTCGGCCCCTTGCTCCGCCTCGTTGCGGACAAACAGCAGTTTGTGCCGCGTGGTCGGATCAAAGTGATACCGCGCTAGCGTCGAGAGCGCGGCGGGAACCGGCCGGCCGGCATTCATCGCGATGCCGATCTTCCGCAATACGTCGGCGGCGTGCAGCTCGCGTAGCGGTTGGAAAAACCGGCCCAGAACCGCGCCGCGCACCCAGCGGCCCGGCCGTGGGGAGAACAACGACCACAGCAAAACCGACAAACCCAGCACGATCAGCCACCAAAAATCCACGATCAGGTTGCTGAACGAGACCGACCACTGAAAGGCGCGAGGCGGCTCTAATTCAAATTCTTCATAGATCTTGTTCAACTCGGGCACGATCTTGATTTGAACAAACGTGATAACGGGAATCGACAACAGCAACACCACGCAGAAATACAACAGCGTATGGTGAGACGGCCGGGGACGGGCCAGCTTCCGTTGCGACTCCTCCAGTGAGTCGCGCACGGCCCTCGTCAACGTTCCGGACTGCGCATCGAACCGCAGCGCCAGCAGGTCCTCACCGCTTAGCACGCCCGGCACTTGCTCCAACGCGTCCGCCAGCGGCGTCCCGCTATCTAGCAGCCGCGCCAGGCGGTGCAACCGATATTGCTGCGGTCCGCGCTCGTCCTTCGCCCAGGCCGCGATGAGCGGTGCGAGCGGCAGTTTTTCCTCAAGGCCAAATGCAATCAATCGCAGCAGTGCCCGCCGCTGATGCGACGTCGTATGCCACGGCCGCACGAATGGCATCTCCACCCGCCTGCTCGTCAGTCGTCGAAATGTGGGGAACCAGTCAGACATTTTCAATTACACGCTCAGTCCAGGCCCTCGACCAGCTTGACCAACGGCAGAAATAACGCGAGCACGATCAATCCCACGGCCAACCCGATTGCGAGAATGGCGATTGGCTCCAATACGCCGCGCGTCCACGACAGCCTTGCGTGGGCGCGTTCGGTGTACGACTGGCTAATCTCTTTGAGCAACCGGATTCGCGAGCCGGCGGGCATCTCGGATTGCAAGGCGTACAGCGCCGTGGCGGTCAGCACATGCTCGTAGTCTTCGAACGGCACGTCGGCGTCCGATTCGATCTGATCCGCGAGCCGGCCGGCCGCGCGCCGGAAGCGCCAGCGTCTGCTCGAGACGGCGGCGATCCGCAGCGCGTCTGGCACCGCCAATCCCGCTTCCAGCAAATCCGATAGGAACTGGGTAAACCGCGCGATCGCCGTCGTCCGGCCGAACGGCATGCGCAACCGGTCCGGCAGCCAACCCAGCATCGACCACGGCAGCCAGTGCGCCGCGTAGGCGGCGAGTGCCCCGACCACGATCAGAATTCCCACAACGACGGCCGTCCACGCACTGTTGATCCATTCGGAAAGCCGGAGGATCAAACGCGTCAGTCCCGGTAATTGCAGACCAAACTCCTGGAAAATCTCACCAAAGCCGGGAACGATGAGAACGCAAATTGATACCACGACGGCGGCGGCCAGGCACGCCACGACGAGTGGATAGGCCCACGTGAGCCACCACTGCCGGCGCAGCTCGTCAGCCTGCTGCGACTCCTCTAGAAAACCGAGCAGGACGCGCCCGGGGTCGCGCGACGAAGCGGCTGCGCTCAATAAGGGAATCCAATATTCGGGCAGCTTCCGGAACGCGCGTTCGGCTTCGTCCAAATGGCCGCGCTCCAACACGCGAATCAGCGTGAGCAACTCGCGCCGCTGCCGCCCTCGGGGCATTTGCTGCGCGTACGCCCGCAGCGCCGGAGCAATCGCCGCTCCATCGGATCGGACGCGGGCGAGGTGGCCGCGCAGCACCTCCCGTTCCACATCGATGCCTGCCCGCTTCGCATCTCGGCTACTCCTCTGGACGGGGCGTGACCAACTGTCCGGCGCCACCTGTTCGATCGACTGGACGGTCAAACCGCGAGCCGTCAACGCAGCGATTGCCTGCTGCAAATCATCCGATTCCAGCTCGCCGCTCACCGGCCGCCGATCGGCGTCCAAGGCTTGGTAGTAAAATTTCACCATGACTTGTGGAGCTACTTGGTCAAACTGTCTAGCACTCCGCAATGAGCCTCACGACGACAAGGCCCACAACAAATCGATCACGGGCACGAACACGGCCAAGGCGTACAACAACGTGACGCTGCCGCCCAGGAGCACGACCACGACCATGGGAGTGACAATGCGCGAGCGGGCGGCGCGGCGTTCCGCTGAGTCGCGATAAACGCGGCCGGCCATCTCAAGCGCCCGCGCCCGCCCAATCGTGGCACCGGAATCCAACATGGCCCACCGCAGAAATGGCGGAAACCGCTGCGCCGCGGCACTGTCGTCGCTCGTCCGCTTGCCCTTCTCAAGGTCGGTCGCGGCCGCTGTGCCGGCTTCCTGGAGACGCGCGTCACCACACGCGCAAGCCGCCAGCGGCACCGCTTCGTTCACCGGCACGCCGCTTTGTTCGAGCACGGCCAGCGTCTCGGCGAAGCTGGCCCACCGCGCGTCTGACACCGATCGCGACGCGCCGGGAAGCCGATCGAACAGCCGGCCGCTGCGCGAGCCGGCGGCAGGCTTTTTCCGGCGAGAGCGCCAGACCAGAACCAGCAATAGGAGCGGCGGCACGGCGATCCAATACGGCAGCGTATCGCGCACGCCCAGCAAAATCTTCAGTACATGACCGGGTTCGAGATCGAAGCTGTCGTACGTTCGCTCCAGTGTCGGGACAAAGAACATGCAAAACCCGATCATGCCGACATAGGCCATCGCGCAGACGATCAGCGGGTAGAAGAACGCGGAAGAGACTGTTTCCCTGGACTGCTCGACGGACGCCGCTACGCCGTGCGATGCGTCCAACGCCGCACCCATGTCGCCGCTTCGCAGCCCGACCAGCACGAGACAACGATACCACGCCGGCAGCATCGGATCGCGCTCGATCGCTTCCTGCAACGATGCTCCGCGGCTGACACTTCGCGCCACCAGAGCGCTCGCGCCTTCCAGCGTTCTCACTAAATCCCTGTCGCCCGACCCGAGGTCGATCGGCACCCCGGCCTCCGCCAATGCGACCAGTTGGTCGTTGAGCGCCATCAAGTCGTCTAGTGTGGACGTCTCCATAAGATGTATGCCCGTCGCGCGACAAGATCATGCGCGGACTCCGGTCCCTCCTCGATCGAGGCATTTAGGAAGAACTCTGTACCGATGTCCCGCAAGGAAGATGCGCGGGGCTGACAAGTTTGTTTAATAAATCCGTGGCTGGGCGCGCAATAATGTGGCGATTAAAGCCGCAGCACTTCGGCCTGCCGGCGCCGCAGCTCAGTATACGCTTCCACCAACGCCCAGCCCGAATCGCTTCCGCGTGCGTCTCGCATCGAAGCCGCGTGCGAAGCGGAAGCCACCAACGTCAGGTGACGAAACGTGTCCGACGCATCGATCCATTCCACGGCAGACACGGTAAAGAACATCAGCAGCGCGGCAAACAAGCCGACGAGCCTTCGCGCTCGCCATTCGCCGTTTTCCAACCGCCCGGCTTCCAGAACTCGCGGGCGCAGGTCGCGCGACGGCTGCACGTAATCAGCCGAAGCCCGAATCAGCGACTCGACCTCGCCAAATGTTTCACACCAATCGTTCGACTTACTCATGGTGCACCTCAGGTTGTTGTTTCAGCAGTCGCTTGCTGAGCTTCGCCATCGCATACTGATACCGGCTCGCGACGGTGTTCGGCGATGTTTCGAGGATCGCCCCGATTTGGGCAAGCGTCATGCCTTCCCAAATCTTTAGCACGACGACCTCCGCTTGCTCCTGGGGCAGCAATCGCAGCGCCGCCCAAACCGCGCGATACGTCTCCTCACGCTCGGATTCATCCACTGGGCAGTAGGTCACGAGATCGGTCAATTTCCCGGCGGGAGACCAGCGTTTCTTGCGCCGCGTGATTGCCAGCGCCTCGTTGCGAACCATGGTCAATAAGTAAGCCCACGGACAAGCGGCCGGCGCAAACAATCGCGGGTGACCGGCCACTCGCAGCAACACGGTTTGCACCGCGTCCTCCGCGTCGTGCTGGTTCCGCGTCACCGCCACCGCGAACCGCACCAGGCGGTGCGAAGTCAAATCGAACAATGCCCCCAGCGCATCAACGCCCGTCGCCGAAAGCTGATCGACGCAATTCTGCACAAGCTCGGTGAAGGAAGTTGGGTGTCTCATGCACCTATAAGATGCGCGATCCAAGCCGTTTTGTCTAAAGAAATGTGAATGCGGAGTTTTTCCGAGAATCCGCGAGAAATGAACGGGACAATGAGGGTCGGGGCTCGGCATGCCATGATCGTTCCCTCGTGGTTGACTACCGCAGCAACGGCTCGTGGCATCAGTGAATGGCTGCAGAACGGGCGGCAACTGCGTCCAG
>CAZHIV010000499.1:0-8253 GCA_964532675.1 uncultured Planctomycetaceae bacterium | reverse complement strand
GCTGGCCAACGACCACGTTCACGCCGCTGTCGCGCAAGTTTTGGGCCTGGGCATGGCCTTGCGAGCCGTAGCCGATGATGGCCACGGTTTTGCCCGCCAGCGCGGCCAGGTCGGCGTCGTTGTCGTAATAGATCGTGGCGGTCATTCAATGCTCCTGTAGGTCAGGCTGAGCCTGACGCCTGTTGTATGATGTGAGCGATGGTTGTCAGGCACTCACCTACTCACTTACTCACCTACTCACGAGCTCGATATTACTATTCCGCTTCAGCGGCGAATTTCCGCAGGCCGCCGCCGGCCTGGCCTTTGCGGTCGATGCTGCGGACCATGGCGATCCGGCCGGTGCGCACCAGCTCGACGATGCCGAAGGGGCGCATCAGGTCGATGAAGGCCTCGATCTTTTTCTCCTGCCCGGCGATTTCGACCATCACGCCCTCCGGGGCGACGTCGATGATCCGGCCGCGAAAGATCTCGGCCAGCTCGCGGATCTCGCTGCGCTGCCCCGGCTTGACCTTGACCTTGACGAGCATCAGATCGCGCTCGACGTGGTCGCGGGAGCTGACGTCGTCGACCCGCACCACGGTGACGATTTTTTCGAGCTGCTTGCGGACCTGCTCCAACACGCGGTCGTCGCCCACGACGACGAACGTCATCCGCGAGAGGCGGGGGTCCTCGGTCTCGCCGACCGCCAGGCTGTCGATGTTGAAGCCGCGCGAGGCAAACATGCCGGCCACGTGGGCCAGCACGCCGGGCACGTTCTGCACGGTAGCCGAAAGGACGTGACGCATGGGCCAAAAACTCCAAATCTGAGCGAAACTACGATAATATCCGGCCCGGTTGTCAGCCGCAACGGGCCTTGGCACAGTTACTGGGACACATGGGTGACTGCCTTGGTTCCCACCCGCACCGGTCTATCGTCTTTGCGCCGCAGAGACCGGCGAATATCAGTTCTGGGTGGCCAGCATCATTCGAAGCTGGACACGATCGGGATCGTTCATAGCCAACACGCGAACCGTCGCGCGGCCAACAGGAGTGCGACCGACCAAGCGGAAATCGGCGGTCACGAAGTGGTCAGCCCAAGCTTGTCCTCTGGGTTGAAAGAGAGGGACTAAAGCCTGCGTGTCGGGATCTATACCGGACAAATTCGGTCCCTTATGAAGGTTGCAGTGCTGGCACGCATAAGCGAGATTTTCGAGATCGCCAGTACCGCCGTGCTTAACAGCGACAACGTGCTCGACGTGGAAAGCGAAGATGTCGTCCGACTCGCGAAGCTGACAGTACTCGCACCGATAGTCGGCGCGCGCGGCTACAGCGGCGCGAACAATGTTATCCATCGGCCGACTCGGCGAGGACCTGCCGTGCTTTGGCTTTGATTACCGCCAACAGATTCCCCACACGCACGTAGTCCTCGTATTCAGCCCGCTCCTCGCCACTGAGATTGCCTTCATTGCACTTCGATGCCAACTGGTCCACCCGCGCCTGGACCGCGGCTTTGGGCTGAATCTGCGCAATTGCTCGCGCGGTCTCGGGCGTTAGCGCTTCGACGAGCGGCTCGAGCATTTCCTCCAAAATCGCGTCTTGAGTGGCCATACTGAGATTATACCTGGGCGAACGATCGTTCGGCCATACGGAACCTATCGACGCGGACAGCCTAAAACAGCCGCCGTTGGCCGCTCGTGGGGTGCGGCGGGCGGAAGGCGTCGCGGTTGAGCGGTGCACGGTCGCCGGCGAAGCTGAGCCTGGCCGTCCAGATGCGGAACGTGTCGGCGATCAGCTCGGCGACATTGCCCGTGCCGACCTGGCGGCGGCCGAACTGGGAGTCGTTGAGCCGGCCGGCGCGCGTCGAGCGGATCAGCGATTCGATGCGACCGGAGCGATCGGGGTAGCTGCGGCGGAGCCAATCGGTGAACACCTCGCGCACGGTGGTGGGCAGCTTGAGCAGCACGTAGCCGGCCGTTTGTGCGCCGGCTTCGCGGGCGGCCGCGAGGATCGCCGGCATCTCGCTGTCGGTCAGCCCTGGAATGACGGGGGCGACCATGACATTCGTCGGAATGCCGGCGTCGGCCAGCTCGCGGAGGGCGCGCAGCCGGGCGGCCGGCTGGCTGGTGCGAGGTTCCATCACCCGGGCCAGCTCGGCGTCGAGCGTGGTGATCGATAGCGAGACGCGGATGGCGCCGTGTGCGGCGAGCTTTTGCAGCAGGTCCAGATCGCGGGTGACCAGCGCGTTCTTGGTGACGATGCCAACCGGCTGGCGGCACTCGGCCGCGACGGCGAGGCAGCCGCGCGTGATGAGGAACTCGCGCTCGGCCGGCTGGTAACAATCGGTGACGCCGGAGAAGGCGATCGTCTCGGGCCGCCAACTGGGCCTGGCGAGGAAATCGCGCAGCAGCTCGGCGGCGCGGTGCTTGACGAAGATTTTGGTCTCGAAGTCGAGTCCGGCACTAAGGCCGAGGTACTCGTGGTAGGGCCGGGCGTAGCAGTAGCTGCAACCGTGCGAGCAGCCGCGGTAGGGGTTCAGGCTGTAGCGGAAGCCGACGTCGGGGCTGTCGTTTTCGGCGACGATGGATTGGGACTCGTCGGGCAGGTATTCGGTCGCCGGCCGGCGAAGCTGGTCGAGGTAGTCGTCGTCGTCCGCGAGCTGCTGGAGGTCGTTCTCCAGGTGTACCGGCAAGTAACGATTGGCCGGCTGCACCGCGGCACCGCGACCTTTGATCGAGCGCGACATGGCAAGCAACGCCTTGGCTTAACGAATTGCTATCTCCGGGCGATCACCGCAGTAGTATACTAATATATATGTCCGCCGGCCAAGCCAGCGGCCCTGGCTGGCGTGGGACTGGAAAACCGACGAAAATCACGGCCAACGGGCAGCATTTTGCCCAGGCTGCAAGAGATTTCTATAATTTTCGCATCAGTCCGAATGCGCAAGGTTTGCGGAGAAGCTGCCTCGAAGCAATTTCGAACCCTACCCTCTCCCCAAGGGAGAGAGTTTTGAAACTGGTTCTCGGCAATAATGACGCGGTTGCGCGGAGCAAGGAATGTACTCGCAAATGGCCCATATATTGAAACGTCTCAAACAACAAACGACGCTTCGCCCGATCGGCGCCTACGGCGGCTGCTGGTTCTGGGCGGTGCTCAGTGTAGCCATCGTGGCCCAGGCGGCGCTTCATGCGCAGGGGCCGGCCGATGTCGCCGAGCCAGCGGAAGCGGCCGCGGGAAACGAAGCGGCCGCGGGCAACGAAGCAGCCGCGGGAAACGAAGTGGCCTCGGGCAACGAAGCGGCCTCGGTCAACCAAGCTGACGAATCGAACGGCGAAACGGCCGAGCAAGAAGAGGACGCGTCCGACACGGCCCCGCCCGCGGCCGATTTGGGCGAGGGCCGGCTCATTCGAGTGCGATTGCCGCTCTCAGGCAACGCGGATGCCCATCTCAAGAGCTCGATCCAGCGGGCGATCGTCCAATTGAAGCAGGCCTCCCAAGGCGACGAGCGTCGCCCGGTGCTCATTCTGGAGCTGGTTCCGCAACGCCGCCACGGCGGCTACGGCGAGGGGACCGACTTCACGCGCGCCCTGTCGGTGGCCGACTTCCTGACGAAGCGCGAATTGGCAGGCGTTAAGACGGTCGCTTACGTGCCGCAAACGATCAAAGGCCACGGCGTGCTCGTGGCGCTGGCCTGCGAAGAGATCGTGATGCACCCGGAGGCCGAGATCGGCGACGCGGGGATCGACGAAGACGCCAGCCGGGGCATTGATCCGAAGGTCGTCGGCTCGTATCAACAGATCGCCTCCTCGCGGCGGACGGTGCCGGAGGCCATCGCCCTGGGGATGCTCGACCCGCGGCTGGAAGTGCTCATGGTGGAAACCGACCGGGGGATCCAGTTCGTGCTGCGCCAGGACCTGGAGGCACTGAAGCAGGATCAGACGATCGCGCAGCAGGATACGCTGGTGCAGCCCGGCTCGCTGGGCAGTTTTACGGGCCGCGACGGACGCGAGTATGGATTCGTCAAGTTCCTGGCCACCACCCGCGACGACCTGGGGCGGGCGCTCGCACTGCCGCCCGAGGCGCTCGTCGAGGACCAATCGCTGGTGGGCGATTGGCGGCCGGTCCTGCTGAGCGTGAAGGGCCCGCTCACCTCGCGGAAGGTCCGGCAACTGGAAACGCTCATCGCCAGCGAGCTGCGCAACCGGCACGTCAACTGGATCGGGCTGTCGATCGACAGCTCCGGCGGCGAGCTGGTGGATTGCCTGCGGTTGGCCGGCACGCTGGCGGCGCTGGACGTCGGCGAGGTGCAGACGGTGGCCTACGTGCCGGTGGAAGCCAGCGGCGGCGCGGCCCTGGTGGCGCTGGCCTGCAATCAGGTGGTGCTGCAGCCCGAGGCGCACCTGGGCGGCAAGGGGACCGTCGAATTGGACCCGCCAACGAGGGACGCCGCCACGGTGGCGATCCGCGAGTCGCTCGCCGCCAACACCGACCATAGCTGGTCGCTGCTGGCGGCGACGATCGAGCCCGACATCGAGCTGTTCACGTACCATAACACGACGACGGGCGAGGATCGTTTCTTTTCCACCGAGGAGGCGGACGAGCAGCCCGACGCGGACGCATGGCAGAAACAGGCGCGCATGAAAGCGGCCGGCGAACCGTTGCGGCTGGCCGCGAATCGGGCCCAGGAGCTCGGCATCGCCACGCACGTGGTCAACAGCTACGACGAATTCAAGCAGCTCTACGGCTTCGACGACGACCCGCGCACGGCCGAGCCGAATTGGGCCTTGGAGCTGGTCGAGGCGCTGTCGTCGCCGGGGTTGGCGTTCTTGCTGCTGGTGATCGGCTTTGTGGGCATCTACATCGAGCTGCACACGCCGGGCCTGGGGGCGGGCGCGTTCGTGGCGGCGCTGGCCTTCATGCTGTTCTTCTGGAGCAATTTCCTGCACGGCACGGCCGGCTGGCTGGAAGTGCTGCTGTTCGTCGGCGGCGTGTTCTTCCTGCTGCTGGAAATGGTGGCCTTGCCGGGGTTCGGCATTTTTGGCCTGGGCGGCGGGTTGATGATCCTGGCGTCGCTGGTGCTCGCGGTGCAGACATTCGTGCTGCCCCGCACCGAATCGCAACTGGACGAGCTGCGGCAGTCGCTGACGATCGTGGCGGCGGCCACGGTGGCGGTCATCGCCGCCTCGATCGCGCTGCGCCGCTACCTGCCGCAGGCGCCCGTGTTTCGCACGCTGCTCTTGAATCCCGCGCCGGCCGAAGACCTGATCGAGCTGGAGCACCGCGAGGCGCTGGCCGACTTCTCGCACCTGGTGGGCCAGCAAGGCACCGCGACGACCAATCTGATGCCGTCCGGCAAGGCCGAGTTCGAGGGCCAGCTCATCGACGTCATCGCCGAAGGCCTGCCGATCGAGCGCGGCCAGGCGGTCGTCGTCACCAAGACCCGCGGCAACCGCGTGCTGGTGCGGGCGGTGGAGGCCTAAGCTTTGCGACAGGCGCGGTTATCGGCAAAACAAACATCGCCGGCAGCCGACCACTGAACTAGAATGGGACTGGAATCGACCTCTCGCCACGCATAGGGCTCATCTATGGCAACCGTTTCGGAAACCGGCGTTCCCATCTGGACGGCCAGCGAAGTGATCGCCCACTTTGGCGACATCCCCATTGCCCGCATCTGCACCAACCCTCCGCCCGGCGAGGCCACCGAAGCGGACGTCATCGAGTGGCACGATCGCCACGACCGGCTGTTTGAGCTGATCGACGGCACCCTTGTGGAGAAAGCTGCGGGATGGAAAGAATCTGAGCTGGCCATCATTATTGCGACCCTCTTGCGAAACTTCGTTGCGGAGCATCACCTCGGCAAGGTCTTCGGCTCCGACGGCATGGTGCGGTTGGAACCGGAGCAAATCCGCATTCCCGATGTGGCGTTTATCTCAAAGCAGCGTTTCGCCGGTCGGACGCCCGCGCCGGGCGCCTTCTGGGAGTTGGGCTGCGACCTGGCCGTCGAGGTGATCAGCCCCAGCAACACGCGCCGCGAAATGGAGCGCAAGCTGGGAGACTATTTCGCCGCGGGCGTTCGGCTCGTGTGGCTCGTGTACTTCAAAACTCGCGAGGTGGTCGCGCACACTTCACCCAATCAGGCGGCGATTCTGCGAGGCGAAGACATTTTGGAAGGCGGCGACGTGCTCCCCGGTTTTTCCATTCCCGTCGACCAGCTCTTCGCGGAGCTGGATCAATCCGAGAAGTAGTCCCGCGGCAAAGTCATCGCCGAAGGCTTGCCGATCGAGCCTGGCGCTCAGAGCGTCATTTGGCTATTCCAAACGGAGCGGATAGCATCTTTGTCGGCAGTGCTCAATTCTCCCAATCGAGAGAGCAGCAAAGTCTTCTCCGCGGTCACCAAGCGGTTCAACCGAACTATCGAGGGCTTCGCCAAACCGGCGGCAGACCAATCGACCACGGGAACATCGAGTGCATCCCTGTGGTTCACCGAAGTGATCCGGCAGATCAGGACATCCAGCCCCAAATCGAACAGCACCAACGCGGGGCGTGGCTTGCTAATGCCGCCGGAAGTGAATGGGAAGCGGCAAATGAAGATGTCGCCGAACTTCATTGGTAGGAGTCATACACCGCATCTTCCGATTCGTCGTCTCGCATGAACTGCTCGTAAGAGGCCCGCCGCCACTCGACATCGTCCGAATCGTCTGGAAGAAGCAGAACTACGGTGGCGCGACCCGTTTTGGGCAGGCGGGCCACCACGTCGGCGGGCAACGGAAGCACCGATTCGCCGTGCAACTCCGTCTCGAACTTGATAGAGCTCATGTTGATATCTTAAGTCGCTGAAAAGCGCGGAGCAATAGCTGGCCGGCCCAGGGTGAACCGAGGGCAGCCGGCGCCGCTCTTGTGGGGAGGCCTCCAGCGAGGCGGATCGCCTTTATTCCAGGCGGCAACCAAAATGTGGCGTCGGCGCACCCTTTGCAGCTATAATTTGCTTGGACCGTACGAAGGGGGCGCCGGTTTTTTTGCTGGGCGGCTGTATTCAACTATGGACGTCATTCCCGATATTGCTTGGGCCATCTTGCTTTTGCTGGCCGGCTGCGCGCTGGTCGTGATGGAGGTCTTCATCCCGTCCGGCGGGGTGATCAGCATCCTGGCGGCGGTGGCGTTCATCGCCTCGCTGGTGATCGCGTTCCAGGAGAGCGCGACGACCGGGCCGGCGACCGGTCTCGTGTTCGCCGCCGTGACCATTTTCGCCGTGCCGACGCTCGTCGCGCTGGCGTTCAAATACTGGCCCAAAACGCCGATGGGCAAGGCCTTCCTCGGCGAGCTGCCGACCGAGGACGAGGTGCTGCCGGACGATCCGCGGCGGACCCTGTTGGGCCGCGTGGGCGTGGCCCGCTCCAAGATGCTCCCCAGCGGCACGGTCGAGATCGACGGCCAGATGATCGACGCGGTCTCGCAAGGCCGGGCCATCGAGCCGGGCACCTACGTCGTGGTGGCCGAGGTGCGAGCCAACCGCGTCGTCGTCCGCCCCGCCGCCAAGGACCAGCGCCCTAGCCATCAAAACCCCAACGACCTCTTGTCGCGCTCCATCGACGAGCTGGGCATCGAATCGTTCGACGACCCGCTGGCGTAGGTGTCCCGCTTGCCGAGCGGGACCTCCCAGTGCAACAAAGGGCGCGACGCCTGGGTGCCACTGCTAACTCGTTAGCAGTGCCGCTCCCCTGCCTGCCGTGAGTTCGCCGAACGGCCGCCCCCTTGCTGTTGGACGCCGTATGAATGTTCAAACTGCAAGGACAAAGGCAAGGACAAAGGGGGCAAGGACAAAGGGGACGGGAGTCATTTCTGCGGCAGAAATGACTCCCGTCCCCTTTTAATATCCCGACGTAGACAAACCCTCCTGCCACAAAAAAGTTGCCCGCTGGCGGGGGGATGGGCTAGACTGGGGGCCGTCGCTCTTCGCTTCGCGTTTGGGGGTGTGCGGATGCCGGGCCGTGTCTTCGCCAGCCTGCCGTTGTACGAGCCCTGCCTGTTCGCGGCGGTTCATCCTAAAACGAAATGGATCAGTTATTTGTTGAACCGCAGAGAACGCAGAGAGCGCAGAGGAAGATATTCTTATTGTTCCCCCTCTGCGCTCTCTGCGTCCTCTGCGGTTAATCCTGAAACGAAATGGATCAGTTATTTTTTGAACCGCAGAGGGCGCAGAGAGCGCGGAGGAAGACAGTTTCATTGTTCCCCCTCTACGCTCTCTGCGTCCTCTGCGGTTAATCCTAATCCGACCCG
>CAZHIV010000498.1:0-25111 GCA_964532675.1 uncultured Planctomycetaceae bacterium | reverse complement strand
GGCCGAGAAGACGGTGCCCGACGTGTTGTCGGCAGCCATCGCGGGCACCAACCAGGCCTATCGCGAGGCGGGGCGCCCGACGGCCGACCTCCGCGTGCCGCGGCTCGACGAGTACACGCTCGGCCAGTTGTTCCAGATGATGATGCTGGCCACGGTCGTCGAAGGCCGGCTCGTCGGCATCAACCCCTACGGCCAGCCGGGCGTGGAGGCGTACAAGCGGAATATGAACGCGATTCTTAAGGGTACCACATAAGATTCACCACAGAGACACAGAGGGCACAGAGAAGAACGGCAGACAAATGTTCAATGCAAAATGAAAAATGCAGAGGGGCGATCCGCCATTTTGCATTTTGCATTCTCTTCTCCGTGTCCTCCGTGTCTCTGTGGTTATCCGAAAACTGTGCGGGAGGGAAATTGAACATGGCAACAACGATAACCTGGTTCGGGCACAACGCGTGGTCGATCGAGACGGGCGGGAAGACGATCCTGGTGGATCCGTTTTTGAACGACTCGCCGACGGCGCCGGTGAAGGCGGACAGCGCGAAGGCGGACTTCATTTTGCTCTCGCATGGGCATGCGGACCACGTCGGCGATACGGTCGCCGTCGCCAAGCGGACCGGGGCGCCGGTGATCGCCAATTTCGAAGTCGCGCAATGGCTGGGCAACAAGGGCGTCGCGGCCGACAAGCTGGTGGCGATGAACCCGGGCGGCGGGCGCACCCAGCCCTTTGGCCACGTGAAGTTCACTATCGCGCACCACAGCTCGAGCATGCCGGACGGCAGCTACGGCGGCGTGCCGGGCGGGTTCCTGCTGACGCTCGACGGGGCACGGGTCTACTTCGCTTGCGATACGGCCCTGTTCCTGGATATGAAGCTCATCGACGGCGGCGGCGGGCTCGACCTGGCCGTGCTGCCGATCGGCGACGTTTTCACGATGGGGCCGGAGGACTCGCTGGACGCGGTCCGGTTCTTGAATCCAAAGCGAGTCGCGCCCTGCCATTACAACACCTGGCCGGAAATCGCCCAGGACGCGGCCGCGTGGGCCGAGAAGGTCCGCTCCCACACGGCGGCCGAGCCGATCGTGCTCGAACCGGGCGGGAAGTTCAGCTTATAGTGGGCCCGGCACGCTCTCCATTCGAATAAACCGCCAACGACGCCAAGGACGCCAAGCGAGAAGCTTAATCCTTGGCGTTCTTGGCGTCCTTGGCGGTTGAATCTCCCCGCGACGCGACTTTCGGAGTTTTTGGAATGCCGATTGCGGAACCGATTGCGGAACGACAAGGCCGGCCGTCATAATGGCGGTTCTCGGCAGCGAACACTTTTCAACCAATTAAGGAATGTTTCATGCGACGTAGCAAACGAGTGAACGTGTCCCTGGCGGTCTTGGTCCTGGCGATGCTGGTCCCGTCGATCCTGGTGGCCCAGGAGCCGCTGCGCTGGAAGTTCGAGAACGGCGAGAAGCTCGACTACAACATGGTGCAGGACATGACGATGGCCATGGAAGGCGGCCCCGTCGGCAAGATGGAAACCAAGATGCGCCAGCAGATGGAGATGACGTGGGACGTGCAGCAGGTCAACGCCGACGGCAGCGCCGTGATCCGCCAGACGTTCGATCGGGTGCGGATGAAGATGACGACGCCGGGCGGCGAAATCAACTACGATACCGATTCGGTCGAGGCGCCCGCCGGCATGGCGGCCATGATCGCGCCGATGTACAAGGCGATGACCGAGGCGGAGTTCATCATCACGATGTCCGACCGCGGACAGGTGACGGAGGTGAATATCCCGGACGAGGTGATCGAAGCGCTGAAGAACAGCCCCGGCGCCGCGATGATGGGCGACCTCGCCACGTCGGAAGGTTTCAAGAAAATGATCGCGCAGGGGTCCCTGGTGCTGCCGGAGAATCCGCCCCAGAAGGGCGACTCGTGGTCGAGCAAGGTCGAAATGGAAAACCCCATGGCCGGCAAGCAGACAGTCGAGACGACCTACCGCTACGAAGAGACCAAGGAGATGGACGGCACGACCTATGCCGTGATCCGGCCGGAGCTGAAGATGTCGATCGCCAGCACTCCGGAACAAAACGTTCAGATGAAGGTCACCGATCAGAGCTCCGAGGGCGAGGTGCTGTTCAATGTGGACGAGGGCCGGCTCCACACGTCGAAGTTCAAGCAGAACGTGACGCTCGACGTCTCCGTCGGCGGCCAGTCGATGACGCAGAAGATCGATCAGACGGTGGACGTGACAGTCACGCCGACCGACGAGGCCAAGAGCGAAGCGCGGAGCACCAGCGAGGCGCCGGCGGGGACGGAATAGGGGAATTAGCGTCGGCCGCAAGGCCGAAGCCACTTCCCTGGGCGGAATATCAAGCATTCGAAAGCGACGACTCTTGGGCGGAAGATTCGGCGTGGCCGCCGACGCTAACGATGGTCGTGCTTATGGTGACGCCACGCGCACCTGAATGTCGTCGCCCGCGACGCGGACCTCGAACGCATCGACGGCCAGGCGCGGGTTGTCGGCCCATTTGCCGTCGCGGACCGAGAACCGCCAGGCGTGCCACGGGCAGGTGACCAGGCCTTCTTCATCCAGGTAGCCCGCGCCGAGCGACGCGCCCATGTGCGGGCACAGATCGTCGATGGCGAAATACGCGCCGTTCTGGTGAAACACGGCCACCAGCCGCTCGCCGACCTGGAACGAGCGGCCCTCCCCTTCCGGGATCGCGCCCACCTTGGCGACAGTGACGAAGTCGTTGTTCGATGATTCGGAGATGGGCATAGTCGTAGGGTGGGTCGAGGTACGAGACCCACCGCTCGAAACGTGAAACTGGTGGGTCTCGCAGACTCGACCCACCCTACGCCGGCCCTGCTGCGGCGGGGCGGACTGTGTAGAATAAATCATAGGCCGCGGGCGTGACAGGTGAACGGCATCTTCCCTGTGGCAGGTTTTGTGCTGGTGCTGCCGTGGCCGAACGATCCTCGTCTATTTCGCTCGAAGATTTTCAAGCGCTCATCCGGCGGATGTATCTCGAGAAGGATGTAGCCCGGGGCGTCGACGGGACGTTCATGTGGCTGATGGAAGAGGTGGGCGAGCTGGCCGCGGCGCTGCGCGAAGGCACGCCGGACGAGCAGGCGGCCGAGTTCGCCGACGTGCTGGCCTGGCTCACCACGATCGCCAACGTCGTCGGCGTCGACCTGGCGGAGGCGGTGCGGCAAAAGTATGGCTCGGGCTGCCCCGGCTGCGGACAGTATGTTTGCTCGTGTGATGACGCCGGGAAGCCATAGGGAGCTGAGCTAAGCCGCAAGCGGCGGTTGAGTTGGTTGGTGGAACGCCGGTAATCACTCGGTTCATGATGCGAAGCGAAATCGTACGTGTATTGGCGACGTGGGGCGTGTTGGCAGGAGCGCTCAACGCATTGCCTGCGCACGGTGCGGCCATGGCCGGTGATCCGCCGCGGATTGCCGAGTGCCGCGCCGGTTTCGACGGGCACTTCAAGGTCGGCTGCTGGACGCCCGTTTGGGTCGGCATCGCGGGCGACGCGGCGGGGCGGACTCTGCGCGTCGAGGCGACGACGATCGACAACGACGGCGTGCGGGTGAGCGTCGCCGCCCCGTTGGAAACGAGCGACGAGCCGGTCGACGAAATCCGGCCGGTGCTCTTGTATACGAAAGTCGGGCGGATCGGCGCGCCGATTCACGTGCGGCTGATTGCCGACGGTGAAACGGTCGCATCGCGGTTCGAGCTTTCGCCGAACGAAGATTCTGACGCGGCACGACCATTCAGGTCACTGCCGGCAACCAGCCAGCTCATTGTGCACCTGGGTGCGTCGCGGGTTGGGCTGGATGAGGCGTTTCGACGGCAAAACGGCGGCGAATCGGGCACGGCGCGAAATGTGGCGCACGTTCCGGATATTGACGCCTTGCCCGTCGATTGGTTCGGCTACGAAGGAGTCGACGTGCTGGTGCTGACCACGGCCGACGCAGAATTGATTCGCCGCCTGGCGGGCGACCGGCAGCGGTTTGCGGCCGTTGAGCGGTGGCTCGAGCTGGGCGGCCGCGTCGTCGTGCTGGCGGGCGGTGAGGCGATGCCCGAGCTGCTGGGCGAAGGCGGGGCGCTGGCGGCGCTGGTGCCGGGCACCGTCGCCGAGGTCGTCCGCTTGCCCGAGACGGGCGCGCTGGAGCACTTCGCCAAGTCGGAGGTCCCGCTGGTGCCCGGCGGCCGGGCGACGATTTTGGTTCCGCAGCTTGTGGGCGCGGAAGGCAACATCGAAGTCTACGCGGGCCGGCGGCCGGGCGACTTGCCGCTCGTAGTGCGCGCGGCCCGCGGCCTGGGTGAAGCGGCGTTCGTGGCCGTCGATCTCAGCGCGCCGCCATTCGACACGTGGCCGGGTCGCAAGGCGTTTCTTCAGGCGGTGCTCAAGCCCTACTTGTCCGAAGGCGAAGCGGGCCAGGCGGCGCCGTCGCTGGTGGTGCGCGGCTACGACGACCTTTCCGGCGCCCTGCGGCAACGGTTGGGCCGGTCTTTCGCGGGCGTGGCGCCGTTCACGTTTGCGGTCGTCACCGTGTTGGCGATTGCCTACCTGGTGGTGCTGGGGCCGGTCGACTACTTGCTCGTGCACCGCTGGCTGCGCCGGCCGTGGGTGGGGTGGGTTTCGTTCCCGCTCGTGGTGCTGGTTTTCGGACTGGCCGCCATGGCGCTGGGCGACTGGCGCACGGCGGGCGGCGCAGCGGCGGGCGGCACGGCCGCGGGCGGCACGGCGCCGGGCGGCGCGGCGCGCGTCAACCGGCTCGAGCTGGTCGATATCGACACGGCGACCGGCCAGGCGCGGGGCACGTTCTGGGCGACGCTCTACAGCCCGCGCGCCGAGCAATTCGATTTGGCCCTGGATGTTGAAACGCTGGCGGGCGCGCACGCGGAGCCGGAAGTTCTGCTCTCCTGGTGGGGCCTTCCCGGCGTGGGCATCGGCGGCATGCAGTCGGCCGCGACGGATTTGGGAATGGTTCGCGGCGGTTATCGGTACGGCCCGGAGCTGGCGTCGCTCGTCGACGTGCCGGTGCTCACTTCGTCGACCAAGTCGCTGCTCGCTCGCTGGACGGGTAGCGGAGCCGGCGTGATCGAAGCGAAGCTGGCCGATCGCGATGGACTGGCGGAGGGCTTCATCACCAATCGCACGGAGCTTCCGCTCCGCAACCTGCGGCTGCTTTACAACGGCTGGGCCTATCGGCTGGGAAGCCTTGGGCCGGGGCGGCGGATCGACGTGGGCGACGACCTCAGCCCGCGCCGCGTGAAGACGATCGTCACGCAGGCCGCGCTGGGGCCCGCATCGGCCGGCCGGGACGAGGGCCAGGTGTTCGTCGCGCAGCAGGCGACGGCCGAGCAGATTTTGAGCCTGATGATGTTCCACGGGGCGGCCGGCGGATTTGATTTTGCCCGGCTCACGAACGATTACCAGGCGTACTGCGACTTCAGCCGGCTGCTCGACTTGGGCCGGGCGATCCTCGTGGCCGACGTGCCCACGCGCGGCAGCCGGCTGGTCGATGCCGGAAGCGGCAAGCCGCTCGCCGACGAGCCGGGCGAAACGGCCGTCGTGTACCGGTTTGTGCTGCCGGTCGCCAAGAGCGAAAATGAACCGTAGCGTCCGACGAGCCGCCTAGTCGAGCTAGTGGCACAGGCCGCTGGCCTGTGTCACAGTTTTGCATTTTTCGCACCGGCTAGCAGCCGGTGCCACTAGTTATGAAACTGCAACGATGATCGAAACCCGCGACCTGACCAAGAAATACGGCGAGCTGTTCGCGATCAAGTCGATCGACTTGAACCTGAGCCGCGGCGATGTATTCGGGTTCATCGGCCCGAACGGCTCGGGCAAGACGACGACCATGCGCATCCTGGCGACGCTGCTTAACCCGACGTGGGGCGAAGCATACGTCGGCGGCTATTCGATCTACACGCGGCCGAAGGATATCCGGCGGATGATCGGCTACATGCCCGACTTCTTCGGCGTGTACGACGACATGAAGGTGATCGAGTACCTGGAATTCTTCGCGGCGGCGTATCGCATCCGCGGACCCAAGCGGCGGCAGGTGTGCGACGAGGTGCTCGAGCTGGTCGAGCTCGGTTACAAGCGCGAAGCGCTCGTCACGAGCCTCTCGCGCGGCATGACGCAGCGGCTCGGCCTGGCGCGGGTGCTGCTGCACGATCCGCAGGTGCTGCTGCTGGACGAGCCGGCCAGCGGCCTCGACCCGCGGGCACGCATCGAGATCCGCGGCCTCTTGAAGCGGCTCGGCACGATGGGCAAGACGATCATGGTCTCCAGCCACATCCTGCCGGAGCTGGCCGACATCTGTAACAAGGTCGGCATCATCGAGCGCGGCGAGCTGATCGTGAACGCCGAGGTGGCCGACGTGATGCGGCAGGTGCGGCGGCAGACGGTGCTCAACATCGGCGTGGCCGGCGATTCGCACACCGCCGCCCGGCTGCTCGAAGGGCACGACCTCGTGGACCGCGTCGACGCGGGCGACAATTACCTCACCGTGACGCTCGTCGATGGCCACGAAGACTACAGCGACCTGGCCACGCTGCTCGTGTCCGCTGGCCACAAGCTGACGCTGCTGCGCGAAGAGGAGCTGAACCTGGAGACGGCGTTCATGGCGCTGACGAAGGGGATTACTTCGTAAGGGGGAAGGCGGAGAATGGATTGAGGAAGGCCGGCGGTTTACGCCTTGTCAGGCCAGGCCTGATTCCCAATACTTAGTAGTCCGGAAGGCGGCACTCCACCTTCCGACTTTGCATTTGGCCCCCTTCGTCTAGTGGCCCAGGACACCGCCCTCTCACGGCGGAGACAGGGGTTCGACTCCCCTAGGGGGTACTCCCGCCACCACGATTCCCCACACGAGCGGCGAGACCGTACCGTACATGGCTGGCTCTCGCTATTGGGCCGGCGCGGTTTCGGTCTGCTCTTCGCTCAGCCCGCGGTAGTATTGCTCGATTTCCAGCTCGTACTTCGGCAGGAACTCGTCGGAGAACGATTGCAGCATCTGCTCGCGGCTGCGCTCCGGCAGGTGGCCCCAGAGGTCTTTGACGATGGCGTCGACGTCGCCCTTATCGGCCGGCTGGGCGCGGGCCTGGCCGAGCCGGTCGGTCGAATCGCGCGCGGCGGTCTGGCCCCGGCCGCTGGGGCTGCCCGGCTTGCCGGGTTTGGCTTGCGAGCGCTCGCCTGGCTTCGGCGGCTGGTCGCCCGGCGGACAGTCGCCGCCCTGACACTGTTTCGACAACTCGGCGATCAGCGCATCGAGCTGGACGACGACCTGTTGCTGCGTCTGCGCCGCCTGTTGAAGCGTGTCTGTCGCGGCAGCCGGTTGTGGCTGAGCGAGAAGCGTCTCTGCCTGCTGCATGCCTTGCCGCACGCGCGCCAGCGCGAGTGGCCCCGACGAGCCGTCGATGTCTTCCCCCAAATCGTCGAACCGCGCCGCGGGCGACGCCGCATCGCCAGCTTGCGGTTGACGGAAAACGTCCGGCGTCAAGTCATCGAGCAGCTCGCGCCCGAGCGACTCGATGCCGCTCGATTCAGTGGCCGCGTTTTCCGCGCCCGACGCGAAGACCGCGGAGAATATCCCGATGCTAAGTACGAAAATCAAACGCATCGCACGACTGCTCGCTGTTTGGCTACGAGACCATAACAATTCTATCACCACGAACGAGACGAAAACACGCGAAATAAACCAGGCCTAGGTTTTCGTGTCTTTTCGTGTTTTTCGTGGTTACTACTCTTCCGGCTGCTCGTCATTATCCCGCGCGAGCATGTCTTCGACCAGCTCGGCGAGGCGGCCTTGCTCGGCGGCCAATTCGCGGGCCTCGCGCTCCAGCTCGGCCTGCTGCCCCTCAGCCAGCGGGCGATCGAGCTCGTCCTGCCGCCGGCGGAGGTCGGCGGTTCGCTCGTTGAGATCGGCCTGCAGCATGCGGAGCATCTTTACTTCCAGCAGCTCAAACGTTGGCCGGCGCGGCGGCTGCTGCCCACCGGCGCCGGCGCCCGCGCCGGGCTGCTGATTCTGGCCCGCTTCCTGCGCGGTCTGGGCGAAGGCCTGCATCATGCCCTCGAGCCGGTCGAGCGCCTGCCGCTCGGCCGCCTGGGTCGGCGGGCCCGTTTGCTGCTGCGCAAGCAGTTCCGCGGCCGCGACGAGGCGGCGTTCGGCCTCCTCCAAGCTTACCCGCACCGCGCCTAAGCCGAACAGCAACTCGCTGTGCTCGCGGGCCTTCTCGGCAAGCCGGCGCTCGTCGTCCGCCAGTTGGGCCATCGACTGCGACATCTGGGCGCCTGGCGGCTTGGATGGCTCTCGCCGGCGGTCGAGGTCGGCGGTCGCTTCGACCACTCGCTTTTGCTGCTCCACCATTTCGCCGAGCTGCGCCTGGAAGCGGCGCACGAACTCCAGCGCGAGGTCGTCTTCCGCCTGTTGACGGCGCGCGGCCAACTGGCGGGCGGCCTCGTCCAAATCCTGTTCGGCCCGTTGCATTTCCGGGCTGGGGCTGGGACGCTGCTGCTTCTGCTCGCGATCGTCGAGCCGCTCGGCGGCGGTGCGCGTCGATTTCTCCGCCTCGGGCGCCTGCAGCCGTTCAAGCTGCCGGGCCAGTTGCTCGATGTCGCGCCTCAGCGCCTGTTGCTGCCGGTGAAGCGGCTCGAGCTGCCGTCGATCGGCCGCCTCGGCGGGCTCGCGTTCGGCGCGGCTGGTTTGCTGGCGCAGTTGCGCGAGCTTGTCGCGCAGCTCGGCCAGCCGCTGTTCGGCTTCGCGCAACTGGTCTGCCAACTGTTCCGGCCGACGCTCCTTTTCGTTGCGCAGAATATCGAGCACTTGCTGCAGCTGCTGAGCGATCTGCGTCTGGCGATCGAGGGCCTGGCCGACGCGGTTCCTGTTGAAGTCGCGCGCGGCCTGGTGCATGCTGGCGCCGATCGCCAGCCGGCGGGCCAGTGCGACGGCGTCGGCCAGCGTGAGGGCGGCTTCGCTCTCGTCGTCGGCCAACTGCCGCGCCAGGTCGTCCATGCCGCGCTCGATTTTTTCCAGCCGCGCGGCGAGTGCCGATTGGCCGGCCGCGGCCTGATTGAGACGCACCCGCTGCGGCCGGGTGAGTTCGCTCGCCCGCAGCGGCAGCGTTTCGAGACCAATCTGGGCCCCCGCCGACTCCTGCAGCGCGATCTGTTCCTGCCGCAGCTCGGCCAGCAGCCGCGCGAAGCGGCGGTAATCGGCCTTGCCGGACAGCTCGTGGATGAGACGCTCCAGCGATTCAACGACCTCGTCCTGGCTGCTGCCGGCGGTCGTTAGGCTCGTCGCCAATGACGAATGACGAAGGACGAAGGACGAATCCAATGTTCCGTCATTCGTCATTCGTGCTTCGTCATTCGTTAATGCGTCCATCGCTTTGCGGGCGGCGGTCAGCTCCCGGTCTGCCACGTCGAGCGGGCCGGCGGCGAGGCGGTCCAACTCGGCGGCGAGCCGATCGAGCGTCGCCCGCATGTCGCTGCTGGAAGCGCGATTCATCTCCACCAGCGCCCGCAACGAATCCACCAGCGCCGGCACGCCCTCGGCCGGATCGACGAGCACTCGCCCGACGCGCCGCTGGTTGAGCTCCGCCGCTTGAAGCGCATGGCGATCGCCGCCGCCGAGTGTCGCTTCCTGCTGCTGGATTTCCAGCCGGCGGACGTCCTGGCGCGTCGTGCGCTGCATAGTGAGGGCCCGTTCGAGCTGGCGGACGATTTGCGTCAGCCGCTCGGCCAGATGCGATTCGAGCTCCTCGGCCGTGATGATGCTGAGGCGCCGCGGCATGGCCGTGCGGCCGACGCCGGGGCGATAGTCCGCCGCCGCGGCATGCAGCGTCATTTGCGCCCCGGGCGGCAGCTCAAGGGGTGCCAAGTTCCAGTCGTGTGCCACGACACGGCTCTCTCCCGTCTCATCCGCTGCTTTGCCGGCGGTCGTCGCCGGGCTCTCGGGCCCGCGATACAACTCGACCGGCGGCTCGGTCGGCTGGCGCTCGAGCTCCGCTTCCGATCGATCGGACCGCTGGTAAACCAATTCCACGCGCTCGACGGCCAGATTGTCTTTCACCGCCAGCTCAATCGGCACGACGGCTTGCGGCGTGACGTACAGATCATCCGCGGGACGCTGCCAGGAGATGCTGGGCGGCGGGTCGGGCTCGACGCGGAGATTCCACTGGCCGACGACGACCGGCAGGCCCTCGCGGTCGGTCAGCTCCAGCCGGTACTTGCCGCTCTGGGCGGCAACCCACTGCGACGGCGCGATGTGAAACGCTCGCCCCTCGTTGCCGGCCTCGTCGGCACGAATCGTGGCGACGACCGGCCTGGCATCGGCGGCGAGGATCCGCGCCGCGACGATGGGCTTGTTGACTTCGCCCTCCATCTCGATGCGGCTGCCCGCGAGGACTTGCAGATGCCGCTCGCCGGAGCGGGCGGGCTGCGCGGTGTACGCCGGCGGATGCACGGTGATGTGCAGGCGTTCGAGCTGCGGCGGCTCGATCACCTCCACGTGCTGCCAGCGCATGGTGTCGTCGTCGCCGCCGACGGCGCGGAAGGCGAACGGCCGGCGGACGTTTTCGCGGCGGGCCACCATCGCTTCGCCGGCGCGCGTCATCGGCTCGCTGCTGTATTCGCGGCGGCCGTCGTCGGCGATCCGGTACTCGATCCGCACGTCGTCGGGAAGCTTCCCGGCGGTGTCGATAAGTTCCACCTCGAACGTCTGCCCGGCGGCGAGGCGCTCGGGCACATCGCGGAACTTCAAATGGTGCAGCCGCGGCCATTCGGCCGATCCCAGCGGCGCGGCCAGCCGGGCCGCCGCCGTCCCGACCGCGCGGGCATCCAGCGCCAGGCAGATGGCGACGGCGACCAGCGGCACCGCGAGCCAGCCGGCGGCGCGGCGCAAGGGGCGGCGATCGATCACGTCCTCCAGCGGCAATTCTTCGGCGGTGGTGGCAGCCTCGGCCACGACCAGGCGACGGAGCTGGGCGGAGCCGGCCGTGCGGTCCTCCTCCGACTGCTGCAGGAATTCCAGCGCGCTGGCGAGCGAATCGTGGAGCTGCGGGAAGCGGGCCTCGACACGCCGGGCCACGTGCAAGGGCCTCAACCGCCGCCGGCTCGGCACGTACCACCAGCGATAGGCCGCCCAGCCGACCGCCGCCACCAGCGCGGCCGTCGCCATAATCCGCAAGCCGGGATCGCTGAATCGCACCAGGTAATCGACGAGTCCCAGCACGAGCGCCGCCGCGAGCAGCGCAGCAGCGACTCGACAGGCGGCCGCCGCCCGCTCGCGCCACACGAGGCGCCGCCGCAGCGAATCGATTTGTTGAACGAGCGGATGCATGGCGAGCGACCTGTTTAGCGTCGGCCGCAAGGCCGAATGAAATATTGAACGCGTAATGGTGTGAGTTCGGCGTTGCCGCCGACGTTAATCCCATTCTCTACCTAAAGCATTCCCTTTCGTTTTCGCAAAATCCATTCGGTGGTGATCACCGCGACAAACGCCGCCAGCATCCACCAGCGGTTCCACAGGTTGACAGGCGGCAGGTTCTCGACGCTCACGCGGCGCCCGGCGGGCAGCTCCGCGAGGAGCCGGTCGGCGTCGGCGATCGTGTAGAACTTGCCCCCGGTGGAATCGGCCGCGGCGGCCAGGGCGGCGGCGTCCATTTCCAGGCGGGCCAACTCGCCCGGCGGGGCCACCACCGAGAACCGCGCCGTCGGCGGGTTGCCCGGCAACGGCGGCTCGGCCAGTAGCGCTTCGTACTCGCCTTCCGGCAGATCGTCGAGCGACGCTTCGAACACGTTTTCCACCGCCGGGTTGCGACGCAGCGCGACGCGCCGCCGCGGCCGGCCGGCGGCCTGCAACACGACCGTCACTGCGTCGCCGGCCGGCGCCAGGCGCGGATCGAGAAATCGCGCCCGCAGCGCGATGGGCTCGCCGCGGCCGTACTGCCGGCGATCGACGGTGAGCTGTGCGCCCCGTCCGCCGGTGAGCTTGTTGCGCGCGAGGAATCGAATCGTTTGCACCCAGTAACGGGCGAAGTACACGTCGCCCGCGCCGAGCCGCCATCGCCACGTGGAGTCGATCGCGTGAAACAGCACGCGGCCTGCGCCGACGTATTGGAACGAGATGACCGGGAAAGCGGAGGGCGGAGGGCGGAGGGCGGAGGGCCGATCGGCGCCGGCGGCTTGTGCGAGGACTTGGGCGCCCGGTTTTAAGTCTTCGATTCGGTAGAGCCAGAAGAGCGACGGCAGCGAACTCCAGATCTGCTGCGTTTCGGCGGGCGAGTCGCCGAGTTGCAAGGCGGGGCTCTGCAGGCCGAGCGGCGTGGGCCGGACTGCGAAGCCGCGCGAGATTTCGCTCGGCAACGTGTCGCCGGGGCCCGCGGCGCGGTCGGTCAGCTCGACGGGCAATAGCGCGCTCACGTCGGCGTTATCGGGGTAGAGCCAGGGCAAAAAGCGCGGCCCGGCCAGGAAGGCGGCCCCCCCGCCCTTCTCCGCCACGAACGCCCGCACGTTCTGCCACGCGCTCGTCGGCAAGAGCCGCGGGTCGACGTCGCCCATCACCAGCACATCATATTCGAACAGCTCGTCGCGGCTGATGGGAAAGCTGCGCAGCGCGGCCTGGTCCTGCTCGGCGTATTCGGGATCGGCGTCTTGCAGCCAGGTGGCCAGTTCGACGGTCGGATCGCGTTCCAGCAGCGTTTTCAGAAAGCGGAACTCGTAGTTCGGATAGCCGTACACCAGCAGGACGCGGATCTTCGCGTCGCGCACTTCGACCACGCGGCGCTGGCGGTTGTTCTGCCGGTTGATTTCGTCGTCGCGCGGTGCGATTTCGACGACGTAGGCAATCTGGCCCGGCTCGGTGGGCCGATGCAGGAGTCGCACGGATAGCGTTTGGCCGGCGGGCGGGAGCGTGATCGGCTGCTCGGCCAGCGGGGCCGACTCGTCGTCGCGCCGCAGCGTGAGCGTCGCCTGCTCGCCTTCCAGGCCGCTCGCCTTGATCTGCACTTGCAGGTTCACCGGGTCGTCGACGAACACCGCCTCATCCACGAGCACGTCGGCGAGCTCGACGTCGCGCGGCGGCGTGGCGCTGCCCAGGCCGACGGCCACGAGCGGCACGCCCCGGCGGCGGGCGTCCTGCGCCGCGTCGGCCAGCGGCCTGCCGGCGGTCGTGACGCCGTCGGAAAGCAGCACGATCGCGGCCGGCGCGGCGCCGCGAAAGTCGTCGAGCACGCGCCCGACCGCGTCGCCCAGCCGCGTCGCCTGGCCCTCGGCGGGCAGCTTGCGCACGGCAGCCAGCAAGCCATCCGTTTCGCCGGCGTGCGGAACGCGCTCCACCTCGTCGTCGACGAAGTACACTTCCAAGCGATAGCGAGCGGCCAGTTCGCGCAGCAGGCGGCCGTCGTCCTGGGTGAGCAGCAGCCTGGCCAGGTTGAGCCGCGTGGGCTCGCTCAAGCCGCTTGCCACGAGCCGCTCGCGAAGTTGCGCGGGCAACTCGGCCGGAGCGTAGCGATCGGCGGTGGCCATGCTGGCCGAACGGTCGAGGACTAGCGCGATTGCCGGCGGGCCCGTGATTCGCAAAGCTAGCGCCCATTGGGCAATCATGACAAGGACGATCGCCACGGCGGCGAGGCGCAGCGCGACCAGCAGCGCGCGATAGGGTCGCCCCGCCCCGCTCGATTCCCGGGCGTAGAGGCCGATCGTGATTGCGATCGCGGCGAGGACCAACAGCACGGTCGCCCAGGGTGGCCAGCTCCACGCCGAGTCGAGCTGCCACGTCGCGCCTTCGGCGCCGGTTGCGGGCGGAACCCCCAACCAACGGGCGAGCCAGGTTGGAAGCCGCCCGCTCATACGGTCCCCCGGCCAAACCGCCAGGCCAAAAAGGATTCGGTGAACAACAGCGCGAGCACCAACCATAGCAACGACTGGTCCCAACCGGCCTGGGTTATTTGCCCGCTCGCGGCGTCGTCCGTCGTCTCCTGCCAGGTGTGGCGGACCGACAGTTCGGGCGGCAACTGGCGGGGGTCGGCTTTGGCGAGGTTGCTCTCCGACGTATCGACGTTCACGGCGAATTGCCGCGATTCGTCGTCCGGCACGCCGCGCAGCGCATAGATGCCGCTGGCGTTGGTGTCGCCGTAAGTCCACTCCCATCCGGTGGTGGCCGGCTGAACGGAAACCGGATCGACGCGCCCGTCCGGCCGCGCAATTTGCAGCGCACTCAGTTCGGCCGTGGCCGGCGGCGCTGCGTTCAGCGTGCCGCCGAGTGGTGCGCCGACTGATTGCTGCCAGTGCATCTGCCTGCCGCTGGCCGCGAAGGCGACGATTTCGCGAACGATCGGCAGGAAGCTGGGCCAGGTGGGCCAGTTAGTCCACGGCTCGCCGGTTGCCCGATCGACCGAGGCCAGCGAGGCGGCGGTGGCCACGAGCACCGTGCGGCCGCGTCCCAGCGGGGCCGTGACCAGGAACGGGTCGCCGTTGGGCAGCGCCGCGGCAAGCGCCACATCCGGCCGATCCTCTGGAAGCTCGAGCCGGTAGTAGCGCGACACCGGCGTCGTCAACAGGCCGGCCCGCTCGCGACCGCGGAACGGGGCGACGATCGGGTGGCGGTAATCGAGCGGGTCGAGACCGAACTGGGCGCCGGTGACCAATTCGCCGACAAGCGCGGGCAGCAGATCTTCCGCTTGCGTCTTCTCCACTGCGTTGTACGAACTGGGAACAACGCGGTCGCCAAGGAAGAAGACGACACCACCGCCATCCGCGGCGTAACGGCGCAGGCGCTGGGCTTCGCCGGCGGTGAGCTGGGCGACGTTGCACATCAAGATGCATTCGAAATCCGCCAGCTCCAGCTCGGCCAGGTCGCCTTCGGAGACGGTCACCGGCCGAATCGGCGAATCGGCGGCGCCGTTTGGGTCGAGCGCGCGGGCGACGTACCTGGCCGCGCCGTCGCGCCCCGCGACGCATAGCACGCGTACCGCTTCGCGGACCGGCACTGCCAGATAGCGAACATCGTCGACGCTCAACCCGTCGGCGGCCACGCGGACCGTAATCGTGTGACTGCCGGCGGCCCGGAAGCGGTGGGTAAAGCGGACGGCCGCTGTGCCGCCCGCGGCCACGTCAATCGTCTGCGCGCCGACAGGCACGTCGTCGACTAGCAGCTCCACTGTGCACTCTGTTCGCGGCTGCGGTCCGAACTGTTGGAGCGTCGCTTCGAAGACGATCTCCCGGTTGAGCGTGGGGAACGCCTCGGGCGTCGTGAGCCGAGTGACGGCCAGGTTTGCGGTATCTGGTTGGCCGACGTCGATCAAGGTGAGCGGAGCCTGCTGGGCAAGCGCCGCGAAGCGGTCGAACTCCTCGTTCCCACGCTCCGCGTGGGAACGCAATTCCTCGACGCTCTGCGTCGCGGGGGCTGGCTCCGCGCCGCGGGAGCGGCTGGGTAGCGGGTTCCCACGCGGAGCGTGGGAACCAGGGACAGTGCCCCAAGTAGTACGCTGCAGATCGGTGAAGAAATAGACTTCTTGGCGCTCGGCCGGGCTGCGCTCGCTGGCTTTCGCGGTAAGCGATTCTTGCACGAGCGAAAGCGCACCGGCCAGGTCGGCGCCGGTATGCGGCTGCGAGAGCGATTCGATTTCGGCGAGGACGGTCGCACGGTCGACGACCTCGCGGCCGAGGATCGTGCGGGCCGGCGCGGCCATCAAGATCAGCGTGAACGTATCGGCCGGCCGGCCGTCGCGCACCAGCGCGGCGGCCAGTTGCCGGGCGCGTTCGAAACGGCTCGGCCCCTGGTCGCGGTAAGCCATTGAATAGGAGCCGTCGATCACGAGGATGCGATGCGCGGGCCTGCCGCCGCCGCCGGCCAGGAGCCGCTCGCCGTACGGCTCGGCGGCCGCGGTCACGACCAGCCCGATGATGAGCGTCCTCACGGCCAACAGCAGCCACTGCTGGAGCTGCAGCCGCCGGGCGTTCTTGCGCATCGCCGCCAGCAGAAACTGCATCGCCGCCCAGGGCGCCTCGCGAAAGCGGTGCCGGCTCCACAAGTGGATCAACAGCGGCGCAGCCGCCGCCGCCAGCCAGCCGAGCATGGCCAGATTGCCGAAGCCGAAGGCGAAGAGAATTAGGCTATTATCCATTTTTAACTGAAGGATGCAGGATGCCGACCCTCGTTCCCACGCTCCGCGTGGGAACGAGGATTACTTCACGCGCTTCTTTCGGGCCGAAAGGAACGTGCTGAGCACGGTGTCGAGCGGCTGGTCGGTCCGCACGGTGAGGTAATCGATTTGCCGGGCGCGGCAGCCCGTGCGCACCTCCTTGAGGAACGACTGCACCTCCTGCTGGTACGCGGCGCGCAGGCTGCGCGGCTCGGTGACGACTTCGCCCAAAGACTCCAGGCCCTTGAACATCGTCACGTGTTGGAATGGAAAGTCGATTTCGGCCGGGTCGAGTACATGGAAGATGATTACGTCGTGCCGGCGGTGGCGGAAATGCTTGAGCCCGGCCAGCAGGGCGTCGACGTCGTCGAACAGGTCGCTGATCACCACCACGATGCCGCGACGGGCGAAACGCTCGGCCAGGTCGTGGAAGATGGGGCCGGTGCGCGTTTTGCGCGCCGCCGTGGTTTCTTCCATCACCCGCAATAGCTGCTTGAGCTGCGTCGGCGTGCTGCTGGGGCGAATGAGCTGGCGAATCTCCTGGTCGAACGTCACCAGGCCCACGGCGTCGCGCTGGTGGAGCACGAGGTAGGCGAGCGCGGCCGCCGCGCACTGGCCGTAGGCCAGCTTCGAAAGCGGCGCGCCCGGCCCCTGGTACTGCATGCTCTCGCTCGTATCGAGCAGCAAATAGCAGATGAGATTGGTCTCCTCTTCAAACTGCTTGAGGTAGAACCGGTCGCGCTTGCCGAACACTTTCCAATCGACGTAGCGCAGGTCGTCGCCGGGCGCGTACTCGCGGTGCTCGGCGAATTCGTTGGAAAAACCTTGGTAGGGACTGCGGTGCAGCCCGGCCACGTAACCTTCAACGATCCGCCGGGCCCGCAGCTCCAGCCCGTGGAGCCCGGCCAGGGTATGGGGATCGAGCAGCGGGCTGGCGGTGGGAGCGGTGCGGGGCATGGCAAATTCCTCGTTCCCACGCTCCGCGTGGGAACGCAATTCCTCGACGCTCTGCGTCGGTGGCTCGCGCCGCAGAGCGGCTCACATAGTGGGTTCCCACGCGGAGCGTGGGAACCAGATGTCTTTTCACGCGGCGTGGGTGTCTTCGACGACCGGGATCGTCTCCAGGAGGTGGGCCACGATGTCGTCCGGCTTGATGCCCTCGGCCTCGGCGTTGAAGTTCGTGACGATGCGGTGGCGCAGCACGGGCGGGGCGACGGCGCGGATGTCGTCGCCGCTGACGTGATGACGCCCGCGCAGCACCGCGCGGGCTTTGGCGGCCAGGATCAGGTACTGGCTGGCCCGCGGGCCGGCGCCCCAACTCACGTAGTCGCGCACCATCTGCGGCACCTCGCCGTAGCCGACGCGCGTGCGGCGGGCGAACTGGATCGCGTAACGGGCCAGGTGATCGGCCACCGGCACCCGGCGCACGATGCGTGACAGCTCCAAAATGTCCTCGGCCGACAAAGCGGAGGTGAGCTGCGTCGAAACGTCGGCCGTCGTGCGCTTGACGATCTCCAGCTCCTCCTCTTCGCCCGGGTAGTCGACCAGCACCATGAACAGGAAGCGATCGAGCTGCGCTTCGGGCAGCGGGTACGTGCCTTCCTGCTCGATCGGGTTCTGCGTCGCCAGCACGAAGAACGGGTCGGGCAGCGCGTGCCGCTGCCCGCCGATGGTGATCTGCTGCTCCTGCATGGCTTCCAGCAGGGCGGCCTGCGTTTTGGGCGGCGTGCGGTTGATTTCATCGGCCAGCACGATGTTGGCGAACAGCGGGCCCCTCAGGAAGCGAAACTCGCGCACCCCCGACTGCTTGTCCTCCTGAATCACCTCGGTGCCCGTGATGTCGGCCGGCATCAGGTCGGGCGTGAACTGGATGCGGTTGAACTCGAGCGAGAGCGCGTCGGCCAGCGTGCGAATCAGCATCGTTTTCGCCAGGCCGGGCACGCCTACCAGGAGGCAATGTCCGCGGGCAAAGAGCGCGATGAGAAGCTGCTCGACCACTTCGCGCTGGCCGACGATCCGCTTGGCGATCTCGTCGGCGATACTGCGGTAGGCTTCGCTGAGCCGCTGGACGGCTTGGAGGTCTTCGGTTGGGGGCATTTTGTAGAGGTCGGAGGTCGGAGGTCGGAGGTTGGAGGTCAGGGAGAGCCGAAGGCCATGAGTTTGTCGTGGCCGGCGGCGATCAGGCGGCCGTTGGCGGCGACGAGGTTGGCGCCGCCGTCGCTGATGCCACGCAGGCTGATCGGCGTGCGCGTTTGCCGACCGGTGAGGGCGTGGAGCACGTAAATCTCGTTGCGAGTCGGCCAGTACACTTCCTCGCCGGCGACCAGGCCGCGGCCCATGCCGCGAATGCCGGCATGCTCGCTTTCCGGCCAAACCCATTGCAGGCTGCCCGACCGCACGTCGAGGGCCGCCAGCCGGTGGCCGGCGACGATCAGGTTTTGCTGCACGACGCCCAGCAAGTGGAGTGCGTCGGGCAGTTTATTCGAGGTCCAAACCATTCGGCCAGTGAAGGCGTCCAACGCGAAAATAGCCGACGAGTCGGCCGGGGCAACGATCAAGAGGCCCTCGTGGTACAAGCAGGGCGCTGGATCGCGATCCAAGTGCAGCGGCCGCGACGCGGTGCCGTTCCCGCGCTCGTAACGGTGCAGCCAGCAGATGCGGCCGTCCTCGACGTCGAGCGCCGCCACAAGGCCCAGGTTGGTATTGAAATAAATGCGGTTTCCCACGAGCGTCAACAAGTTGTGTGTGATCTCGTCGCCGCGACCAGCGGCGGGCGACTCGGCCGAGCCGACGGGCGTCCGCCAACGTGGCAAGCCGGTGGCGGCGTCGTAACAGGCGACATACGCATGCGGGGTGACGTCGCTGCGCCGCATCGCGACGAACAGCCGGCGGCCGTCGCCCACCGGAACGCCGTCGAACGACCAACCGGCCTCGGGCGGACGGGCGCGAAACGTCAATAGTCCGTCGCGCGACAGATCGAGCCCCACAAGCCGGTCGTCGTCCGCGTTGTCGCCAGCTCCGAGCTGCGTCGTCGCGAGCCGGCCGGTGCGGCCGTAGACCACGCCGGCCGCGGCCGTGAGCGTGTATCGTGGCACACCTTGGAACGCCGCCCCGGCGCCGAAGTGCGTAGCCATATGCAGCTCGTCGACCGAGTCGTTGCGGTGCAGAAAGCCGTCGGCGGTGATCGCGGGCCGGCCGGTCGCCGCATCGAGCGCGTGGATACCGGCCGCGTCGCCGTAAACAATCGTGTCGTCTACGCCGATCGGAAAGCAGCAAAGCGGGCGCTGCGACTCGCGGACCGCGACCGGCGGCTCTTCCGTCGGCAGGCCCCCAAAGGGGCCGCCAAGTTCGATATTGATCCGCGTTGGGGCGCGAGCAAACTCCGGCGGGGTCAAGTCGATGGGCTTCTCCCATTCGTGAGCAAGGCCCGCGGAAAGCGGCGGAGCGACCGCCGCGCGGCTCGGCGAGCCGGCGAATGTCGGCCATGTTGCATCGCGCGGCTCGGCGGGCCATTCTTCGGCGGACGTCAGCAATCGCTCCAACACGTCAGCGTATGGTCCTTCCTGGCCGCCGAGTCGGCCGACTGCTTGCGGATGGAAACGGCGAAACGCCGCAAGCTCCAGCGCCGCCCGGTCGCGCTGGCCGGCGCGGATCGACGCGAGGACCAGCCTGGCCCGCACGTCGGCCAGGTCGAACTGCGTATCCGGATAAGCAAGCCAGCTGGGCGGCTCCGCGCGCGCAAGCCAGCGGCGCTCCACTGCGGGCCAGTGGGCGTTCAAATCGATGTCTCGCAGGGCGAGCCACGGCGGCAGGCCGTGCGGGCTGCGCAGGAGCGGGCTGATCTGTTCCCAGGCACCGCGGGCGGCCGGGTAATCGGCCCGCTCCAGCGCCAATTCTCCTAGCGCCAGCAGTGCGTCATCGCCCCAACTGCTGCAATAGAATTCCTCGACGACGCGTTCGAGCATCGCCTCGTCGTGGCCGGTGGCGCCGTCGCGATAGAGCCGCTCGGCCAACGGGTCGACCTGCCGACGATATGCGGCGAGCGCCTCGGCCGGCAGGCCGGCGAGCTGCCCGTGGCAATAGGCGCGAAGGCTCACGAAGCGGTTCTCGCCGAGGGGAACCAGCCGCTCGGTGTCTTCCGCCATCAGGTCGCGATAGGTGTCGACGGCCTCGTCCCAGTTTTCGTTGGCGGCCAGGGCCCGCGCTTGCTCCAATCGGGCGGCGGTGGGGCCGGAGACGACCTCGACGCGCGGCGGCGTCAAATCAGCTGGGGTCGGTTGGCCGAAGCCGAACGGAAACGGCTGGGCGGCCGACGGGGCCTGAAAGACAAGCGAGAGGCACACGACCGCGCTAAGCCGCAAGCGGCGAACTGGGCCAGTGGCGGTAAGAGCGCGCATGGGCGTCGATAATCGGGTCGAGGCGAGACATCTTCCCCTCCAGGTCATTATAGAACCAGGAGCGATAGCGGCCTAGCTGCTAACGGGCACTGCGAATCATCTCGGTCCGCCGCTTCGGTAGTGTTGCAGCACATAGCCGATGCCAAACACGGCAATTGCGGCAACTAACAGAATGAGCATCTGCCGGACGTCGATCGCCTGGTTGAGCTGGCCGATGATCGCCAGCGGCGGAATCGTCAGGCCAATCATTTGCAGCAATCGCGCCACGGCATACATGGCCCGCACGTTAACACTCCGCCTTGCGGCGTGCAAGAGTCGCGCTGGCGAGTCGATCGGCGGCCGGATACGATAACGGGCGCAATGAAACCACATCCACAATCGGCCGCGCAGAGCGATGCGGCCCGCGCCGCCCCATCGATCGGAACGCTTTGGTGGCGGGCGGCGCGGCTGCGCTGTCCGGCTTGTGGGCGGGCGCCCATCTTCAGCGGCTGGTTCGCAATGCACGAAGCGTGCGCCGCGTGCGGCCGGCGGTTCAATCGCGGACCGGGCTACTTGCTCGGTTCGATCTATTTCAATTACGGAGTCACAGCCACGCTGATCCTCGTTTTGTACTTTGCGATGTTCTTCGGCGACGTGCTGAACGATGCCCAGCGGCTGGTGGTGCTCAGCCTGTTGGCGGCCGCTTTCGCCACGTGGTTCTTCCGCTACGCGCGGGCGCTGTGGATAGCGTTCGACGAGCGCTGGGACCCGTGGCCGAACGACGAAGAGGCCCGGCAAATGGAACGGGAAGCCGGCCGGTGACGATTGCGCCGCAAAGGGGGTCACGCCAGTGGCTGCGGCACGTCGTCCGCGCTTTTTTTAGCGCGGCGGATCGAGAGATAGGCCAAGCTGCCGAACGTGCCGAGGATGGCGAAGGGCATCGCCATCATGAACAGGATGCTGTAGTAGTAGCCGGCGGCGATCGATTGGCCGTGCGGATCGCTCTGGGCCACGCCGTCTTTGCAGGTCGGGCAAGCGGCGGCGACGCTGGCGATGAGCAGCACCAATGCCACGGCCATCGCAATGAGGGCCCAGCGGACGACGGCCGGCTCGTAGCGGTATTGAACTCTCATGGGAGGGCCTTTTTCGACACTGGCGGGCCGCCAGTGCCACTTGCTGCCAATAGTTGGCGGTCCTTCAGTGCTACTTTTTCTGACTTTCGAATTGTAGTTTATTGGCCCATCGGCGGCCAGAGGTGATAGAGCATCACGTACACGATCACACCCGTCACGGATACGTAGAACCAGATCGGGAATGTCCAGCGGGCCAGCCGGATGTGCTTCTCGCGGTACGCGGCGGCGAGGGCCCGCTGCTCGGCCTCGCTGCCCGGCGGCGGGCAACAACCCAGCGCGCGGAAGCCGAGGTAGACCTGCCGGATGGCCAGGAACGGCACGCTGATCGCCAATACGACGTGGGAGGCGAGGATCGTGTAGTAAACGTACCGCACCGTGCCCGGATGCGTGAACCGCACGCTGCCGACCTGCAGGTGATACCACACATAGCAGGCCAGGAACGCCGCGGAGACGCCGAAGGCGGAGAGCATCGTGCGCTTGTGCGCTTCAATCCGGCCCCGCTTGATGAAATAAAGTCCGATCACCAGCAACACCGTCGCGAATGCATTCAGCGACGCGTTGACGTGAACGATCGGGTGCGCGGCGAGGAGCGGATTCAATTCGACTTCGTTTCGACGGGGGCGGCGGCCCATTTTTCTGACACTGGCGGGCCGCCAGTGCTACTACATACTGACACTGGCGGGCTGCGGCGGCTCTTCCTGTAGGCACTCCAGCAGCATCGTGCGCAGCCGTTGGCAATCGCTCTTGCTCGTGGCGTCGAACATGCCGCGGATTTTGCCCGCCTTGTCGATCACCACCACGCGGTCCTGGTGGCCCTTGTAGCTCAGGAACAGTTTCATGCCGCCGGCAACCCGCTGCGTGTAGTCCAAATCGGCGCGGCAGAAGAGCCATCGCTCGGCGTCGGCCTGCCAGCGGCCGGCGTAGTCGCGCAGCGCTTCGAGTGTGTCGGTATCCGGGTCGCACGTAATGTTGACCCAGGTCACTTCGTTCAACTCCGGCAGATTGTGCATGAACTGGATGTTCTCGTTGAGGCGAATGCAACTGCCTGGGCAGGTGGTGAAGAAATAGGCGGCCACCCACACGCTGCCGCGCATGTCGGCGGAGCGGAACGGCCGGCCGCTGCGCTCGGTAAGTTCGAACTCGGTGAGCGGCGGGCCGAGCGCGGCGGCGGTGATGGCCTGGCCGTGCGTCTGCTCGTGCTGTCGCACCTGCCACCATTTGAAGCCGCCGTACAGCATTGCCAGCAGCACGGCCAAGGCGAGAAAGTAGGGCACGGCCGAGGCGGCGGTCGGCTCAGCGGAAGTGTGAGGCGCGACCGGCGGCGGATCGGCGTTGGGATCGGGCGTCACAATAAATCTCCGGTAGATCGCGTGCCGGCGATCCGCCAGGCGGCGGCGAGCATCAGGCCGGCGAACGCCAGCGACACCAGCCAGCACACGGCAAGGGAAGGCAGGGCTGAGTCGGCGGGGCTCATTCCATTTTGAAGGTAATGCCGCAGCCCGGCCACCCCGTAGGTGAGCGGATTGATCGAAACGATCCAGCCCAGCCAGCCCCCCACGTCGTGCGGGAAAAACGCCCCGGAGAGCAGCCACATGGGCAGCAGAAAGACGCTCATAATGGCGTGGAAACCTTGCGTCGAGTCCATCCGCCAGGCGATGAGGAAGCCCAGCGCGGTGAGGGCGATCGAGATGACCAGCATGAGAACGAGAGAGGCGAAGACGCCAAGCGGCGTGGTGGACAGCACGGTGTACCAGCCGAGCGCGCCGGCCAGCCAGCCGAGCGCGAGGAACAGGATGCCCTGCAGCATGGCGATGGCGGCGCCGCCGAGCACTTTGCCGAGCACCACGGCCCAGCGCGGGATGGGCGCGACGAGCACGCCCTGTAAAAAGCCTTCGCGGCGGTCCTCGATGATCGAGATCGTGGCGAAGATGGCCGTGAACAAGAGGATCATCACCAGCGTGCCGGGAAAGAAGTGGGCGTAGTCCAGGTCGTTCTGACCCAGGCCGGCGCCGAACAGCAGCCAGAAGATGATCGGCTGCCCCAGCGCGCCGAACACCCGGTTCCGCTGCCGAAAAAACCGCACCAGCTCGCGCTCGGCAAGCGTGCGCACCACGGGCCAGGGCGGGACTGTCACTGATGCGGAACCTTGCGGTTGATTCATGCTTTCAAATTGTTCGAGTCGTTATTTTACCACAGAGAACACAGAGGACACGGAGGGAATACCATTGTTTACAATTCCATTAGAACCGGTTTCAAAACCATCAATGCTTGCGGCTCAGTGGCACAGGCCGCTGGCCTGTGCCGCAGTTTTGCAGTTCCTCCGCACCGGCTAGCAGCCGGTGCCACTAGTTTTGAAACCGGTTCTAGTCATTTGGTCCGGATAATCTCGAATCGCCATGTCTTCTCTCCGTGCCCTCTGTGTCCTCCGTGGCTAATCAATTTGGTGAACTCATCTGTGAATCATCGGTCCAGAAGCGGTGGCCGGTGGCGTGGATGAACACGTCCTCCAGCGTCGGCTTGCCGAGGGTGATCGATTCGATGCGCTGCGGGAAGGCCTCGACGAGCCGGGAGATCCATTGATGGCCCTCCGGCTGCTCGAGGCGGACCGAACCGTCGACGAGCATCGGCTCGACGTGGAATCGCTCGCGAATCTCGGCGGCCAGGTTTTCTGGTTCGGCGGCGCGGATCGTGATCGCGTCGCCGCCGACGGAAGCTTGCAGGGCCGCGGGCGTATCGAGCGCGGCGATGCGGCCGCGATCCATGATGGCGATGCGGTCGGCCCGCTGGGCCTCGTCCAACAGGTGCGTCGTCAGCACGACGGTGACGCCGTCTGTTTCGCGCACCTGTTGCAGGTATTGCCAAAGGTCGCTCCGCGCGCCGGGGTCGAGCCCGGTGGAGGGCTCGTCCAAGAGCAGCAGGTTGGGAACGTGGAGCATGCTCTGGGCGAGCTCGACGCGGCGGCGCAGGCCGCCGGAGAGCGTTTCGACCAGGTCGCGCCGGCGATCGGCGAGTCCCAGGCGGGTGAGCATCTCATCGGCCCGGCCGCGGAGCTCTCTGCCGCCCAGGCCGTACCGCCGGCCGTGGTGTACGACGTTTTCCAGCACGGTGAGCTTCTTATCGACGCTGGGGGCCTGGAAGACGACGCCCAGCTGCGCGCGAATGGCGGCTGGGTCGCGACGCAGGTCATGGCCCAGTACGCGCACCTCGCCGTGCTGCAGTGGAATCAGCGTCGAGAGGACGCGGAACAGCGTCGTCTTGCCGCTGCCGTTGGGGCCCAGGATCGCGAAGACCTCGCCCCGGGCCACGTTCAGCGAGAGGTCGCGGACCGCCTCGTGCTCGCCGTAGCGGTGGCTGAGATTCGTGACATCGACGGCGGGGGAGGTAAACATGCGGCCAATTTAGTAGGGTGGGTCGAGTCCGCGAGACCCACCTCAGGCATCGGTGG
>CAZHIV010000497.1:0-27563 GCA_964532675.1 uncultured Planctomycetaceae bacterium | reverse complement strand
AAATCGCCAAGGCGAGTGATGTCGGCTCGGGAATCGTCGTGATCTCAACGGTCATGTTGTCCAGGCCAAGTTCCAAATGTAGCGGCGGCGTCGAAGTCTGGCTCGTGAGCGCATAACCGAACTGAAACGGCTGACCAAAATCGGGATGTCCCGCACCGCCATCCGCCTCCTGGAAGTCACTTGCGGTAATACCCTGCGCACTTAGCGTGGACCATTCCGCGGCGGGCCCGCTTATGCTGGGCGGATCAAACGTTGGGGTCGCTCTGGCAAGGTAAAACTCACCCTGGAGAATGCCCAGCGAGACGTCGACGTCGTTGGTTCCTTCGACAGCAAGTGGCAGCACGTCGATGGAGAAATCCATGGACACTGCCGGCCCGGTGCTCAAGCTAAAAAAGAACTCGTCGTCCAACGGAATAATGACGGTCGCCGATTCGGGCGAGGATGTCGCCGGGGCATCGACAGTGAGAATGTAGCTGTTCGGAGGGTTGCCAATCGTTTCGGACTCTGAGCTGTCAAAGGTTAAGCCCGCCGGTCCTTCGGCCTTCTGCACGTGGCCAATCGTACCAACGTTAACGTGAGGCTTCGTACGCTCAAAGTTTTCTTTGGCCATGTTAGTGTCCCCAATGAAGTGTCACAATTCGCGACGAGTTCACCGTAATCATAAATGTAATTCGGCGCGACCTTCGACGGTAGAAGGCGCACTCCCGCGAGGGATTGCAAAACTGCCGAGAGCCCAACTCGGGCCAAGAGTCCCTGTTGCAGGTTGCCGTCGAAGTATACCAAAATTCGTCAACGCGGGACACACCCCAACAACCCACCGTTTTCGGAACGACTTCCGGGGTGGGCGAACAGGCAAGGGAAACAGCGAAATGGGAATGCTACGCCAGTTGTGGGAGGTCTTGCGTCCCGGCGATATGCTGAGCGGCTAGATTCTTATTGTAGGACCATCGAGAGCGCTCGTCTTCCCACTGCCGTTCTCGCGCCAACCAGCGGCGTTTTTCCCAGCGTATATCCGTCAGTTCGATCCGGCGGGCACCACGAAGAGTAGTACGCCTAAGAAGTGACACGCACTCCCGGCAATTACGCACAAATGCCAAACAGCATGAAAGTGCCTGACGCGCGCGTCATAAATCAAGAACAGCGTGCCCACTGTATAACACATTCCACCAGCCAGTATCAAACCGAACACCCCGATCGGAGCAAACCGCAATAGAGCCGGGACCGCGATGACCGGCATCCAGCCCAGAAGAACGTAGGACGAGACCGAAACTGCCTCCACGCGATGAGCAAAGAACGCCTTGGTGGCGAAACCATATAGTGCCACAGTCCACATCACTCCAAGAAGGACCCACCAAAGTCCTCCGTGCAAGTAGGCAAGAGAAAATGGAGTGTAGGTCGCGACGATCAACAGGTAGATGCACCCTTGGTCAAGCCGTCGAAATAACGACTTCCAAAATGGAAATGTCGAGCAATGCGACAGGGTGCTCATCGCATACACCGACACGAGGCTGGCCAGGTAAACGCCGCAGCCGATGCGAAGCCAGAAATCTGTATTTGCGGCGACACCGCCCGACATCACGGCCGCACCCGCGCAAGCTAGGGCGAGGCCAAAGCCGTGCGTCGCGGCGTTCACCAGTTCGTCAGTCGCCGAACGATCCCACGCCGCTACGTCGGCCTGTGAATAGGCGCAGTGGTCCATGAGCGTTGCCTCGATGGCCGGCTAAAAGAACTAAGCGACGGCTTCCCCTTGCCGCGCCGACGGTTCTCATACATCCTCAAATTACATCGGCGCTAACCTGCGGGTGCTATAGACTGTTGACCGATGTCGTGGAGACTTGATCCGATTGCGGAAACTATGCTGGTTCGGCCTGGGACACTATCGCAATTCAGGCTAGGTTGACTGCTCCCCCTGCTGCTGGGGCGCATGGGACTTCAAGCTCCTGCACCATACCTGTCCCGAGTGCGGAGCTAGGCTTGGCGACGACGTCAAAGTGCTGCGGTCTTGTCGTTTTCATTGAACTTTCGCATAACGATACCCGCTTGCTTACCAATCTCATGGAGTCCAAGTTAAAGCGAGCGTCGACAAGTGCAAGGCCCCAGGGAAAGGCGAACCGTAGAATTCAGCAAAGGGCGTCCACTATCAGTTGTCCCCACTCCGAGGCTATCCGATGAATGCAAATCACGATTCACTCCCGATCGTGGATCCGCAAGCTGCTGACGTTGCGATAGACCCGGTGTGCGGGATGACGGTCAAGAAGTCGCGCGCCAAACATACGCTAGACCACGAGGACACACGCTTTTACTTTTGCAGCCGCTCGTGCCGTGAAAAGTTTGTGGCCGATCCGGCCGAATTTCTAAATACGGCCAAAACGTCGCGCTGCCATCAGGAAGACAAGCGCCGGCCGCGGGTGCCTGCGGCGCCAGATGCAACCTATCTCTGCCCCATGCATCCGGAAGTGCGCCAGAAGGGCCCTGGAAGCTGCCCGAAGTGCGGAATGGCGCTCGAGCCGGAGTCGCCGCTGCCGGCCGGCGAACGCATTGAATATACCTGCCCGATGCATCCGGAAATAGTGCGCGACGAGCCGGGCAACTGCCCCAAGTGCGGCATGGCACTTGAACCCCGCAGCGTAACCGCTGACGACAGCAATCCGGAACTGGACGACATGAAGCGGCGCTTCTGGATCAGTGCTTCACTCACTGTGCCGCTCTTCCTGCTGGCGATGTCCCGTATGTTATTCGCCGAACGGCTGGGGGCCTGGTTTCCCGGGCGAACGCTTTCGTTTGTGGAATTCGCCCTCGCCACGCCGGTAGTGCTTTGGGGCGGCTGGCCTTTTTTTGTGCGGATGTGGCAGTCGATCGTGAATCGGTCGCTTAACATGTTCACCTTGATTGGCATCGGTACTGGCACGGCATACATCCATAGCACGATTGCCGCATTCTTCCCGGCGGTCTTTCCCGCCTCGTTCCGCTCAGGTCACGGCGAGGTCGACCTGTACTTCGAAGCCGCGGCCGTGATTGTCACGCTCGTATTACTTGGCCAGGTGCTTGAACTTCGGGCACGAAGCCAAACGGGCGCTGCCATCCGAGCGCTACTCGGCTTGGCGGCCAAGACGGCCCGGCGTATTGGGGACGACGGAGCGGAGGAGGACGTGCAGATCGACGACGTGCAAACCGGCGACCGGCTTCGCATCCGGCCAGGCGAAAAAGTGCCTGTCGATGGCAAAGTTATCGAAGGCAGCAGCTATGTCGATGAGTCGATGATCTCGGGGGAGCCGGTGCCGGTGGAAAAGAAAGCTGGCCACAGCGTTATCGGCGCGACGGTCAATGGCACGGGCAGCCTGGTGATACGGGCGGAGCGCGTGGGCAGCGAAACGATGCTCGCGCAGATCGTCCGGATGGTGGCCCAGGCACAGCGAAGCCGGGCTCCGATTCAGCGACTGGCCGACACGGTTGCCGCGTACTTTGTGCCGGCAGTACTGCTGGTGGCCACCGCCTCATTCATCATCTGGGCCATATGGGGACCGGAGCCGCGTTTCGCTTATGCGCTCATCAACGCGGTGGCGGTGCTGATTATCGCCTGCCCCTGCGCTTTAGGGCTCGCCACGCCAGTGTCCATAATGGTCGGCGTCGGCCGCGGCGCCTCGGCCGGTGTATTGGTTACAAACGCCGAAGTGTTGGAGGTGTTGGAAAAAGTCGACACGCTCGTCGTCGATAAGACGGGAACGCTCACCGAAGGGAAGCCGCGACTGGTTTCCGTTGTTCCCACGGGTGCCTATTCCGAAACAGATTTGCTTCGCCTTGCCGGAAGCTTGGAGCAGGCCAGCGAGCATCCGCTCGCGGCGGCCATCGCACAAGGCGCAAGAGATCGAGACGTCGCGTTGGAGAAACCGGTTGACTTTCAGTCAGTCACCGGCAAGGGAGTCCAAGGCCAGGTCGATGGCCGGAGCATCGCCATCGGAAACCGCCGCATGCTTGAGGAGCAAGGCGCGACGGTTGTGGAATTGTCCGAGCAAGCCGAGCGACTGCGCGCCGAGGGGCAGACGGTCATGTTTGTCTCCGTCGATGGCGATGCTGCCGGGTTGCTCGGTGTGGCCGATCCGATCAAGGAATCGACCACCGAAGCGTTGCAATTGCTGCGCGACGAAGGCCTTCAGATCATCATGCTAACCGGCGATAGCCGCACCACGGCCCACGCTGTGGCCGATAAGCTGGGCATCGAACGAGTCGAGGCGGAAGTGCTGCCAGAGCAGAAAGTGGAGGTTGTCAAGCGGTTGAAGTCGGAAGGACGAACCGTCGCGATGGCCGGCGACGGCATCAACGACGCCCCCGCGCTGGCCGAAGCCCACGTCGGCATCGCCATGGGTACCGGGACGGACGTAGCCATGGAGAGCGCGGGGGTGACGCTCGTCAAGGGCGACCTGCGAGCGATCGCCCGATCTCGGCGGCTCAGCGAAGGCACGATGAAAAACATCCGCCAGAACTTGTTCTTCGCCTTCGTCTACAACGCGCTCGGCGTCCCGGTGGCGGCGGGAGTGCTCTATCCCTTCATGGGATTGCTGCTCAACCCGATGATCGCGGCCGCGGCGATGAGCTTCAGCTCCGTATCGGTGATCGCCAATGCCCTGAGACTGCGCCGACTATCGCTTTAGAGCAGTTTCACTAATTGCGTAGCCGATGTTTCGTCGAATTCATCGCGAAATTTGTGGGATTGTCCGCCACATATCAGGGCGACTCGCTCGTCGCACCGCTCTTGGCCTGCACCTTCTCCTTGATTCCCATCAAATGTCAGGTGCCCCTTGCAAGGCCTGCGCTTTGGCGGGGGCGGATGTGTGGCTCGAATCCCGTGACGGGCGTGCTGGAGGCGCCGTCGATCGCAAGCACCCGTTCGTGCTTGAGCAGATCCTCAATTTCCGCGCGATGTGGCGCCGAGGGCTGCGCTCCCATTCGCGTGACGGCCAGCGCACCCGCCGCGTTGGCAAAGCGAACGGCGTCGATCATCGGCATACCCTCGGCCCAGGCCACGGCCAGCGCTCCGTTGAATGTGTCGCCCGCCGCCGTCGTGTCGACCAGCTTTACGTCGAAACCTGGCACGCGCTGCCTCACTGTCGCCGAAGCGACGTAAGCACCGCGCGAGCCGAGCGTGATAATCACCGTTTCTACCCCTTTGCGGAGCAGTTCGTCGGCCGCTCGGTCGCAGGAGGCGTCGCTGTCGACCGTGATGCCGGTCAGAAGTTCGGCTTCGGATTCGTTCGGCGTTAGAATCGATACCTTGTTCAGCAGTTCGTCGGGCAAGGGCTGCGCGGGGGCCGGGTTCAAAATGACCAGGGCCCCGTTCGCATCGGCGCAGTCGGCAGCGGCCTGGACGGTATCCAGCGGCGTCTCGAGCTGCATGACGACGACGTCGGCGGCGGCGATGACGTCCTTCGCTCGCCGAACGTCTGCCGGCGAAAGCCGTGCGTTGGCGCCGCTGGCGACCCCGATGCTGTTTTCGCCGTCTTCTGCCACAAAAATCAGGGCCACCCCGGACGGCGAGTCGTCGTATTGCACGTGGTCCACGTTGATGCCGTTGTCGATCAGTCCCGCCAGCGCCTGTTCGCCGAAAATGTCGTTGCCGACGCGACCTATTAGTGCGACCTTTCCGCCAGCCCGGGCCGCGGCGACAGCCTGATTGGCGCCCTTGCCGCCGGCTGCGGTTACGAACTCGCCGCCCAGCCGCGTCTCGCCCGGCTTCGGAATGCGATCCAGCTTGATGATCATGTCGGTATTCGAACTACCGACCACGACGATTCTTTGCGCCATGGCGCGTACTCCTCGCGATGGATTAACCGATATTGGCGTAGACGATTAGTGCCAGACCAACCACAAACAGAGCAAACATCAATCCGAGGAGGCGGTTCGTGCCTGCCGGCGCTTCTCGAAATTCCTTCCATACAAAAACGCCCCAAAGCGCGGCGACCATCGTGGCGCCTTGCCCCAGTCCATATGATATGGCGTATCCCGCGGTGTCACCAGCGAGGATCGCAAACGACATTCCCACGCCCCAGATGATGCCGCCCAAGATCCCCACGGTGTGCAGCCAGGCGCTGCCCCTCGTAAAATAATCGCCGAACGGCACAGGGTCGCCGACAAACGGCTTAATCATCACCAGAGAATTGACCACAAAGTTCGAAAGGAACAGACCAATCGCAAAAAACACCAGCGCCGTGTAAGGAGTCAACAGGCCGGCCATTTCCGGGTCGGCAATGTGTTTCAGCGGCGGCATGGCCCTGGCGACAAATTGAAAGAACTGGCCCATCAACACGCCGCAAAGCACGGAGAGGACAATCCCTTTGCCCGTCGTCTTTTGTCCCGCGGTGGGAAGCCGCCGATAAGCCAACGCGTCGAGAATAATCGCCGCCGCCACGCAGGCCACGCCGGCGAACAATAATACGGGGTTGCCCGGATTGCCGGTTTGATCGGCGAGGTACGTGGTGATGACGCCGATCACCAGCGCCAGCCCGATGCCGATCGGAAAAGCGACCGCCATGCCGGCGATGTCGATCGCGGCGACCAGCAGAATGTTTGCGATGTTGAAGACGACGCCGCCCAGCATCGCGTACCCGATGTACTTGCCATCGGCCTGCCGCAAGTCCTCCATAAAGCTGCGCCCGTAGTCGCCGGTGCTGCCGAGCGTGAACGCAAACAGAAGAGTCAGGATCAGCACGCCGAGGCAGTAGTCCCAGTAAAAGAGCTGAAAGCGCCACTCCTTGCTGGCCAGCTTCTGTGTATTCGCCCACGACCCCCAACAGATCATGGTGATGATGCACATCAGGACGGCGACCGGATAGGATTCGATGACCACCATGATTCAGTCCGCCTATACGCTACCTTTATCCCAAGTCCGTCGATCCGGTTCCGCCGCGACCGCTACTCGGCGAGAAAAACGACGGCGCGGCTGATAATGATTTTCCGCCCCGTGCTGCGCGGGTCCGTGTCTTCACGCACGACCAAACGCAGCGTGTGCTGGCCCGGCGACAACCCGAAAATCCGCCAGAGGTCGCGGTCGACGGTGTTGGGCACGATGTACGCGTCGGCCACAAGGTCGTTCTTCACGCCGTCAATGTACACGTCGGCGCGGCCGCCGCTCTCGGTTAATTGACCGACCAGCGCCAGCCCGGTGCCGTTGAACGTGAGAGCCGCCTCGCTGCCGGCGGCATCGGTCTCTTTGACGGGCAGCTTGTGATGATCACGCCCGTCGACCCATTCTCCCTGCCATCGCCAGGCCTTACCCTCGGCTCGCAATACGTCCGTGGGAATGCCGTAGTTCCACAATTCGAGCTCGGGCGGCTGAGGCGACTGATGCGGAACACGCACTTCCGTTTCGCTCACGCTGCCCCCCGCACTGCGAATGACCTCCAGGGCCCGCTTTTCCGTCGACTCTACGATGTCGTTGAAGGAATAATCGGTGTGGCTGAATTTCGTGTCGGCAAGCTTGGCGAGCTCCGCCTTATCGCGCTCGGGCAGGCGCTCATATCCCAGCATGGCGCCGAGCACACCCAACGCGCTGGCCGGGTTGCAATCGGAATCCTGCCCACAGCGGGTCGAAATCTCCATCGTCTGCTGCCAGTCGCGGTTGCCGTAGAGCAATCCGATTGCGACATAGGCGCCGTTAATCTTGGCATCGATGTTGAAAGCGCGATGGGCGCCGTCGGGACAGACATCGTGCATGTCCCACTTTTCTTGAACTTTCTGCCACACCTGGCGCCATTCGGGCTCGGCCGAAGACCAGGCCAGCACGTCGGCGATGACCTGCCCGTAGGGGCTCTCGGCGGGAATGCAGGCCAGCCCCGCCTCGACGACCTTGCGCGGGTCGCTCTCGAAATACGCGGCCGAATACATGCCGCACACGAACATGCCGCCGTACAGGCCGTCGCCGTAGTTCATCACGCGGCCCACGCGGTCGCAGTACCGGTTCGACGCTTGCGGCAGGCCCGGGCACATGATGCCGATGAAATCGGCTTCGATCTGAAAGTCGATGTCATCGGCGTGCATGTTGTACTTCGGGTGCCCGGACATCGGCGCCGGTATTCCGCGGTTGAGGTTTCGGCGGGCGGCCGCATTGGCGTGCCAGAGCCGATACTTCGTGTGCTTGAACGCCTCGCCGTAGTCCTCTGTCGTCGCGTCGAGTCCGATGGTGTCCATGACGTGCGCGAACGTCATTTCGACGTAGAGGTCGTCCTGGTCAATGGCGTTGGCGAGGTCGTCTCCCTTGATCTCGCCTTCGAGGATCTTACCCAGGGATTTGAACTCCGTGAGTGCGCCATAGGATACGCCGACCATCTGCCCGGCCCACGCGCCGCGAATCTTGTCGCGCAGCTCGTCGCGCGAGAGCTGCCGCATCGCATCCGCATACACGACTGGTGCGACGGCCAAGATAGCAAAAGTCAGGAGTACGAGTTGTATTCGCTTCATGAAACGATAAACTAGAGGTTCGATACTAATCAAGTTCGGCACGCAGTGCCGAAAGCAGGCCCACAAATCGAACGTCGCCCCGCTGCTCGGTCTGTCGTCTTTGCCCCCATTGCCGACGCGCAAGTTACGAAGTGTGCATTCCTCTCGGCGGCCCGATGGATTCGCGCGACAGGAATTCAACAGGGACGCGATATAGTTGCTTCGCCGGCTTTTGACCGGTGCGAATCTGGTCGATGAGGAGCTCGGCCGCCCGGCAACCGATCGTCTCCACATCCTGGCGGATCACGCTGAGCGGCGCCGCCAAAAACTCGGCGAACGGCGTGTCGTCGAACGTCACGAGCGAAATGTCTTGTGGAATCCGGAGCTTGCGTTCCGCCAAGGCGCGGAGCGCCCCCAACGCGTTCAGATTGCTGAACGCGAACAGGGCGGTCAACTTCGGCTGGGCCTCGAGCAGCTCGCACGTGGAGCGATAGCCGGATTCTTCATTGAAGTCGTCGCCGCGGATCAGCGACGATTTCGGCGTCAAGTTGGCGTCCCGCAGGGCCTTCTTGTAACCCTGCAACCGCTCGTTGTTGGTCGACGTGCCGGAGCGCCCCTGCAGACAAGCGATTTCCCGGTGCCCTTTCTCGATCAGGGCGCTGGTGGCCGCATACGCGCCGCTCTCGTTGTCGGAAGTGACCGTCGTCAACCGGCTGCCGGAAAACCAGCGGTCCACGACGACGACGTTAGCGGCACGATGCTCCAACGCCTGCAAGTGCGCGCTCGACTCGCCAATGGGACAGATGATGAGGCCCTCGATTTGCCGAGCCTGGAGATGGGCGAGCATCTCTTTTTCGTGGTCGGCCGAGTTGTGACTGTCGGCCAGCAGTGTGGACAACCCGTGCCGCTCCGCATGAATCGTCGCCTTTCGCGCGATGGCGGCAAAGAACGGGTTGGACGCGTCCGGCACCAACAATCCAATCAAACCAGTCCGCTGGGTGCGGAGCGAGCGGGCGACGTGACTGGGCTGGAATCCTAATCCGTTGGCCGCCGCTAGGATCGTTTGCTCCGTTTTCGCGCTAATACGACATTGACGGGCTTTGCCCGCCAGCGCTCGCGAGGCGGTCGACGGGGAAACACCTGCCGCTTCGGCCACTTGTTCGAGCGTTACCGTTCCAGATGCCATTTCAGCTCCGGTTCGAAAAAATCAAAAAAAGCGCTTGCACAATCGATTGTGCAGTGCCATAATGAGCGCGTCAAGTAGGAAAACCATCAAAGTCCGGAGGACGCGACGTCCCTGGCGGCCTGGTACCCGGCAGTGCATTGTAGCCGCACGGTGGGCGCTTTGCACGTTGCAACGCGGCAGGGCGTTTTCGAAAGGCCGAGTTGCTTGGTCGCCCAGGACTATTGGGTTTTCGGTCCTATTCACTCCACTATTTGATACGGCACAGAGAGCTGTACGGCACAGAGAGCGGCCTTGGCAGTCGGCATTTTGCCGTTTGATTCACTACACAACTTATTCTCTCGACGGATTTTGCAGGCGGCAAAGCTCATCACCCCCGTGGGCTTCATCAATTCCGATTGTGAAGTGCGCGTGGACGAAGTTCTTTCGACGCCCACGATGTCGTCGGCCCAGACAGCGCGGCTGGAAGATTCCTGCCGTGTGGCGCGAGGCCGTAGCAGACAGCGAAACCAGACTATTGGAATGGCGATCGTCTTTCGGCGGCTGCGATGCGGCCGGTCCACTTACGAATCGGCATGTAACGGCTCGTCCGCCACGCCAAAGTTGGCACACCATTATCATTCAGCACTTTTGGGGAAGCACTATGGCGCGTCATCACTCATCCTGGCAACTGACGTTTGCAACGCTCGGCATCCTCGTCGCCGCGACGTGGAGTGCTCAAAACGCACGGGGAACCGACTACGACTTTGTGAATCCGAATAACGACACCTCGGTGGACTGGCATACGCCCACCTATTGGAACCCGATGGGCGTGCCCAGCAATTCCGGCGACACCGCCACATTCACCAGGCCGACCGAAGTACCCAGCACAACAGGCTTCCAGGTCATCGTCAATTCGAATACTACGATCGGCGGCCTCACGATCGATAGCACCAACTACACGGATCCACACACCTTTACGATCGACGGTTTCGGCAGGCTGATCTTTCAGGATCCGTCGGGCACCGCCTCGTACACGGAAACCGCCAATCATCCGAGCAATTTGAGCAACGAACGGGTCACCATGGTTCCCGACATTGAGGTTCTTTCGGATCTGGTCATGACGATGAATCATCAGGCCGACCTGAACAGCAGCAGCTTTTTCAACGGGGCCATAATCGGAACCAGCGCTCGGACCATTACGCTCGAGGGGACGGCGAACTTGCAGCTTGCCGCCCAGGGCGTGCCAGGTTTCGAGGGTCGGTACATCATCAACGGCGGCGGCATTCGCTTGACTGGTACCGCGAACCTCGAGAGTTCGGCGGGCGTGACGGTCAACTCGGGCGGGCAATTGCAGTTCAACAACAACAACAATGCCCCCACGGACGATTGGGGCCTGGCCAACGGCGCCGTGCTCAATCTGAACGGGCCGGGAAGAACCGAAGGCAGCAACGGCGCGCTGCGGTTCCAGGGCCAAAACGGCCACAATCCGCGGCACGCTTTCTTTCACAATGAAGTTGTACTCCAGTCGGACGCCACCATTGCGGCGGGCCCGGGTGGCGCAAATATCGTTACCGGCGAGCTGGACAACGTCGTATCGGGCCCTGGCGGGTTGACCAAGAACGGGCCCGGCAACCTCATTATCAGCAATCCCGCGTCCTCCTGGGATGGAGATACGCACGCCAACGAGGGCATGTTGAGCGTCACCAACCCAATCTTCGCGGATAGCGCGGACGTGTACCTGGTTTCCGGCGGCGCGGCAACGCTGAACCTGAATTTCACCGGCATGGACGTAGTTCGCTCGTTTTTCATTGACGACGTGGCCCAGGCGGTCGGCCTCTGGGGCATGACTGGCAATCCATTGGCCGATTTCACGACCGACTGGATCACGGGCGACGGGCTGTTGGACGTGCAATCGCTGGGCACGCTGTCCGGCGATCATAACGGCGACGGTGTCGTGGACGCCGCGGATTACGCGTTATGGCGGAGCGATCCGAATTCGTACGGCAACCAGCAGGGGTATGACGACTGGGTTGACAATTTCGGCCAGACGGCCGGCAGCGGCTCCGGCCCCAGTGCTCTTTCCGCGGCAACGGTCGCTCCCGAGCCGGGCACGAGCCTGCTCGCGCTGTTCGCGTTGGCAGGACTGTTTGCCGTGGCAAAAAGACGCGAGAAGGTCGCTTGATCTACAGGTTCGACAGGAGCATTGATGCCGGCCGAGGGCCGGCCGCCATTTAAGGAACATCGCGATGATACAAGCGTCGTCGGTTTACCGCGCTGAGCGACGGGGCTTTACACTCGTGGAACTGCTGGTCGTCATCGCCATCATCGGCATCCTCGTGGCGCTGTTGTTGCCGGCGATCCAAGCGGCCCGCGAGGCGGCACGGCGCACCGAGTGCATGAACAATCTACGTCAATTGTCCGTCGCCGCGCTCAACTACGAGTCCACCAAGAATGCGTTCCCGATGGGCCGCCGCCGCGGAAACATTTGGGACGGCGGCCAAAAGAAAACCATTCCGCAATGGGGTCACCTGGCCCTCGTCTTGCCGTACGTCGAGGCGGCCGAGTCCTACGACTTGATCGACTTCCACGACTACAACCATGGCACGCACAATGATCCCAACGAGGTAAAGAAAATCCGGCTCGATTTTTTGCTCTGCCCCAGTGATTCGGAAGATCGCATGAATAACACAACGTGCGACGGCGGCGGCGACTGGCGCGACGTGGGCCGCACCAGTTACTGCGGCAACGGCGGCTCCATGCCCGGGGAGACCAAAGACGAAGCTATGCCCGACGGCACGTTTCGCGGCGTCGAAGACAACAACGGCATCTTCATCACGAATCGCGCGATCAGGTTGAGGGACGTGACCGATGGTTCCACTCAAACGGCTTTGTACGCCGAAGCGGTTCTCGGCGATGGGGACAACATCAGGACCGAAATCCCCGGCGATTGGTTCAGGGCGATAGGAGCCATGCCGACAACCGACAGCATTTACGCCTCCTGCACGAATCCGCTCGTCGTCAAATCGGGGGGCACGAACCAGTTTCCCTGCCGGGGCCGCAACTGGGTCCACGGCGATTACACGACGTCGCGGTACACGCATATCATGCCGCCCAACGAAAAGAGTTGCAGCCGGTCAACGGGCACGTTCAACGCGATTTCTGTCAACGAGGACGGCAACGCCACGACGGCTTCGAGCAGGCACCCCGGCGGCGCAAACGTCTCCTGCGCTGATGCCAGCGTTCATTTTGTTTCCGAGACGATCGACCTCTTGGTGTGGCGAGCGCTGGGATCGCGCAACGGCGAAGATATTGTTGGCAACGACTTCTGATGTACTACCCTGTTAAGCACAATTTGGAAGCGGCCGCCCCGCCCCGATTATGCGGGGCATTGCGCCTTCTGTATTGGCGCCTGCTGCCGCTGATCGTCGCATGCTTCGCGACGACGCTACCGGCGAGCTGCGCGCGGGCGGCAGGTGCGGAAAATCCGAATGTCATCTTCATCCTGGCCGACGACCTCGGCTACGGCGACTTGGGCTGCTACGGCCAGGAAAAGATTCAGACGCCCAATTTGGACCGACTGTCCGAAGATGGCCTGCGGTTCACGCAAGCGTATGCCGGCGGCACCGTGTGCGCGCCGTCGCGCTGCGTGCTGATGACGGGGTTGCACGGCGGTCATGCCCGCGTTCGCGGCAACAAGGAAGCCTTCAAGCCGGGCGCTGCCCTGCAGGCCGACGATGTGACCGTGGCGCGCGTTCTCAGCGATGCCGGTTATGCCACGGGCGTTATCGGCAAGTGGGGACTGGGCGAAGCGTCGAAGAACACGCAGGGCCTGCCCCGGCGGCAAGGTTTCGACTATTTCTTCGGCTACCTCAAGCACGGCGACGCGCACAACTATTACCCGGATTCCCTCTGGCGCAACGAGTCGGCCGTCAGGCTTCCCAACGTGATCTCGAAGGACCCGGCCCATAAGCGCAACGTCGCGGAAAAGAAGGTTCAGTACAGCCACGACTTGTTCGCCGAAGAGGCGCTGGAGTTCGTGCGCCGCAATCAGGGCGAGCCGTTCTTTCTGTACCTGGCCTTTACCATTCCGCACGCGAATAACGAGGCCGGCGAGCGCGGGATGGAAGTGCCGGATTACGGCCAGTACGCCGATCTCGACTGGCCCGAGCCGCAAAAGGGACACGCCGCCATGATCTCGCGGATGGACCGCGACGTCGGCCGGCTGCTGGCGCTGCTTGCCGAATTGGGTCTCGAAGACGACACGCTGGTGATCTTCACCTCGGACAACGGCCCGCATCGCGAGGGCGGCTTCGACGCCGACTTCAACGACTCCAACGGCCCGCTGCGCGGCTACAAAGGCGGCGTCACCGAAGGGGGCATCCGCGTGCCGATGATCGCCCGCTGGCCGGGCCACGTGCCGGCCGGCAAAACGAGCGATTCGCCCATTCATTTCGCCGACGTGATGCCCACGCTGGCCGCGCTGGGTGGCGGCAAGGCCCCGGCCCGCATCGACGGGATCGATTTCTCGCCCACCCTGCTCGGCAGCGAACAGCCGGAGCTGGCGGATCGGTTCTTGTACTGGGAATGGAACAAGAATGGGCTTCGCAGCCAGGCGGCCCGATGGCGCCACTGGAAAGCACTCCGCGACCCCCAATCCAAATCACTGGCAATTTACGATCTGGCGACGGATATCGGCGAGACGCGCGACGTCGTCGACGAGCATCCGGACATCGTGGCGAAGTTTAATGACTATTTCCGTACGGCGCGTACCGAGACTCCCAACTGGCCGGTGACGCTGGCCGCAACTCGGGGCAAGTCGGCCGCCGCGTCCACGCCATAGGAATTCACGAGCACTGCTGATGCGATTGTTTGTCTACCTATTAATCGGCACAGGTGTGATCGGCGGCGCCGGGGCAGTCGCCGCCGATCCCCTGCCGCCCAACGTCGTCTTGATCCTGGCCGACGACCTGGGCTGGACCGATCTCAAATGTTACGGCAGCGACCTGTACGAGTCGCCGCACATCGACCAACTGGCCCGCGACGGCATGCGGTTCACGGCCAACTACGCGGCCTGCACCGTCTGCTCGCCCACCCGCGCCGCCTTGCTCACTGGCAAGTATCCGGCCCGGCTGCACATCACGGACTGGATCCCCGGCCTCCCGCCGGCCAATCCCAAGCTCCTCGTGCCCGATTTCACCAAGCAGTTGCCCTACGACGAAACGACGCTCGCCGAGCGATTCCGCGACGCCGGCTACGCCACGGCCTCGATCGGCAAATGGCATCTGGGCGGGCCCGAGTACTATCCCGAGCATCACGGCTTCGACGTGAACGTCGCCGGCACCGATCAGCCCCGGCCGCAGCCGGGCTATTTCGCGCCGTACGACATCGACACGATCGAGCAGGGCCCGCGAGGCGAGTACATCACCGACCGGCTCGGCGAGGAAGCCGTCCGGTTCATTCGCGCCCACGCCGACGAGCCGTTCTTCCTGTACCTGCCGCACTTTGCGGTGCACACGCCGATTCAGGCGAAGAAGAAGCTGATCGAGCGCTACCAGGCCCAAGTCGAGCCGGGCATGCAGCACACCAACGCGGCGTACGCTGCCATGATCGACAGCATGGACCAAACAGTCGGCCGTATCCGCGATACGCTTCAGGAGCTGGGCATCGCCGAGCATACGATCATCCTCTTTACGTCCGACAACGGCGGGCGGATTCCGACCAGCTCGAACGCCCCGCTCCGCGCCGGCAAGGGCTCCTGCTACGAAGGCGGCGTGCGGGTGCCGCAAATCATCTACTGGCCGGGCGTGACGCAGGCCGGCAGCGAGTCTGCAACGCCCGTCATTACGATGGACCTGTTCCCGACCGTGATGGACATGCTCGGCATGGCGGATGCAGGCAAGACGGCGGTCGACGGTGTAAGTCTCGTCCCGCTGCTGCGGCAGAGCGGTGAGCTGCCCGAGCGGCCCCTGTTCTGGCACTACCCCCACTATCAGCACTACCAGCAAGAGGGCACGACGCCCTACGGTGCCATTCGCCGCGGCGACTACCGCCTCATCGAGTTCTACGACGACAATCGCATCGAGCTGTACAACCTCCGCGACGACCCCGGCGAACGAAATAACCTTGCCGCTTCGTCGCCGGAGCTGGCCGAATCAATGCAGGAAGAGCTGCACGCCTGGCTCCGCGGCGTCGATGCGCAAATGCCGACGCCCAACCCCAATTACGACCCGTCGAAGCCGGAACACACGCAGCCGCAGTAGCGTTCCGCCAACGCGCGGAACCAATCGTTGGGACAAAACGCAAATACCAATTATCGTGGAGTAAGGGGCACCGATCGGTTGTTGACGCCGAGCCGACAGAGACACATCACCATGTGGCACGTCCAGTGTTCCGCAGCATGAAAAAGTTTCCTGTTTAACCTTTTTTGCGAGCCCCTCGAGGCTGGCGGGAGAAGCATCTAATGAAGTGGAAACGCATCTGGGAATGGCCCGCGATCGTGGCCCTGGCCGTTGTCGGCCAGGCGTCGCTGGCCCACGGCACCACCATTCCGGTAACGGGCTGGGACGTTCACAACGGATCGTCCGGCGTGACCGACGGCACCACGAATTCTCCCACCTTTGATACGGCCGACAATATCACGGTGATGGGAACGTTCGGTGATATCGAGTTGCTGAACGACGGCGACTACGTGACCGTCTCCACCACCTTGACCGTCGGCGAACGAGAGTCAAATCTGAATGAGAACAATTTGAACACGCAACTGCGGATCGGCTTGTTCGACGGACCCGCTGGCCCTGTCGCGGCAGATGATGTTCCGAACCTGGGCATCATTTTCGAGTACACGAACGACAATCCGGCCAATGCCGCCAATCGCCGCTTGATCCGGGAGCAAACCGATCCGGCCCAAACCAATCCGTTTGTCGCCCCGGCAAGCATCGGCAACGGCGCGGCGGACGCCGGGAACGATTCGATCCGGGGTGCAAACATCGGCGACGTGTACTTCGAGATGACTCTTACCCGCAATAGCGGGATGCTCGACATCACGGGTCAGATCAGCGGCACGGATTCCTCCAATGGAAATCCCTATTTGTCAACCTACTCCCTGCCCGGCTATACCCCGGCCGCGGTGGGATTCAACTTCAACCGCGTTGGGTTCTTTTTCGGCGGCAACGTCGACGGCAACAATGGCGCCACGCTGCACAACGTCACCATCACGACGAACGTGCCCGAGCCCGGCTCCTGCATGCTGGCCATCATGCTGGCGGCCGGCGGCATGGTGATCGGAACGCGCCGATGCCGCGGGGATAGCCAGGCGAGAGGATAGCGACGGAGAGAGAATGAGGCGCAGTTTCTGGCTATCTTGTTGGGGCGCGTTAGCCTGGGCAACGCTGCCGGCGCTGGCGGCGTACGCCCAGGCTACGCGCCCCAACATCGTCCACATTTTCGCCGACGACCTGGGCTGGGGCAGCGTCGGCTTCAACGGCCAATCGCAAATCGCCACGCCCAATCTCGACGCCATCGCCAACGCCGGGATGACGCTTACCAATGCGTATGCCAATCCAGTCTGTGCCCCCAGCAGGGCGACGCTCCTGACCGGCTTCCACTCGGGCCACGCCAGCATTGACGGCAACGATGGGCTCAACACGGGTTTTCGCGCCCAGGACGTGATGACCGCCCGGGTGCTCGCGCCGGCCGGCTACACCTCGGCCATTTTCGGCAAGTGGGGGTTCGGCGCCGACGGCGTCCGCAGCCTCACCGGCAGCGACCCCCTGCCGTCGATCACCGAACCAAACAGCCTGCCCACGAATCATGGATTCGACAAATTCTACGGCTATTTGAACCACGGCGCTGCCCACGACTACTTCTACGACTGGATGTGGCAGGACGACTCGGGCGCGCCAAGCGGCGTTTCGACCGTGGCCAACAACGGCGGACCCGGCGGCAATCCGGAGTATACGCACGACCTGTTCGCGGAGCAGAGCGAGCAGTTCGTCGCCGCTCACGCCGGCGACAGCGATCCGTTCTACATGCAGGTGAATTATGCCATACCGCACTGGGACATCGACTCCATCGTCAACGCCCCGGGCGGCTACGGCATCTATGCCGGGATGACGTCCTGGACGAACAAGCAAAAGGCCTACGCGGCGATGATCACCCGCATGGATTCGAGCATCGGGGCGCTCATGGCCCGGCTCGACGATCCCAACAACGACGGCGACACCTCCGACAGCATCTTGAACAACACGCTGGTGTTGATCACGTCCGACAACGGCCCCACCCTGGAGGACGACTCGCCGATCGCATTTTTCGACGCCAACGGCATCTATCGCGGCGGCAAGTTCGAGATCTACGAAGGCGGCATCCACATGCCGGGCCTCGCCTATTGGAAAGGTACCATCGCACCCGGTTCGACGACGGACTACCGCACCGATCTGGCCGATTTCATGGCCACCGCCGCCGAGCTGGCCGGCGTCGAAGCCCCTGTGGGTATCGACGGCACATCGATCGTCCCCACGCTCACCGGCGCGGGGCACCAGCGCGAACGCGATTATTTGGTGTTCGAGCACACAGGCTCCCACGGCCAGGACTCGGATCCGCGCATCGGCCGGTGGGCCGTCATCCGCCAGGACGGCATGAAGTTGATCCACTACAACGACGATTCGGAAGAGCTGTTCAACCTGAATACCGATCCCGGAGAAACGACCCCGCTGAGCCTTGGCGTGCCGGCAAACGCCCAGATTGCAGCCGAACTTCAGGCGAACGCCATCGCCGAGGGCGCAATGCGCGGCGTCGTCCAGTACCGGGCGTGGACCGGCCCCAGCGGCGGCAACTTGATTAATGCCGCGAATTGGGACGGCGCCGGTCGCGTGAATGAATACAGCTCGGCCGTCGTGGGCAACAACGGCGCCACTCCGGCCATCGCGCACGTTGCCGCCGACGTAAAGACGCTCGGCGTGGAAGTCCGCGGCCAATCCGCGCTTCAGGTGGTCGACGTTCACGCGGGCCACACACTCACCGGGCGCAACGAGGTGCGAATCGGCACGAACGGCCGCGTCGACCTGAGCGGCGGCACGCTGGCCACCAATCGCTGGGTCAACGTCCGCAACGGCGGAGAGATCCGCGGGCACGGCACCGTCGAGGGCGACGTCTACAACGAGGGCCTGTTGTCGCCGGGCAAGGCGGACGATTCTCCGGCGTGGTCTATTGCCGCGCCTCCCGCGTTGCCGCCCATTACCTTGAATACCGGAATCTCCGCAGCGGCCATCTTCAGCTTCAGCGGCGTCCAAAACGACGTGCCGTTGTTCAATACGGCCACGCAAAGCCCGTACCTGGAGGTTTCGCACGGCGTGGATTTTGGCCCCGGCGTGAGGGTGGACATACACAACACCAATGAGGGCAATGAACTCAACGTGGCCAGCCAAACCGCGAGCAACCTGCAGGCCGCGATCAACGCGGGCGACTATCTCACGTTCACGGTCGAACCGGTCGACGGTGTGGGCGTCATCCCTACCCACGTCAGCTTCAGACTGTGGCGCGAGGCGAGCACTTCTGCCAAGAATTTTGCCATCCTGTCCAGCATCGGCGGCTTCAACTCCGCCGCCGCGATTACGCAGGCCACTTATTCGGACACCGGCAGCGGGAACCAACATACGTTGACGGCCACTATCCCAGCCGTCGAAGGGTTGACCGAGCCGGTGGAATTCCGGCTGTACGGCTGGGGCGGCACGGCGGCCACGGGTAACACGCACTTCAACGCGACGTCGCTGAACGCCCGGTTCGTGGCCGTGCCCACGCTGGAGTTCGATTTCACCGGCGTGCAGGACAACGCGCCGCTCACGGCCCTTCGCCGGCAGCATTCCAGCGTGGCCCTCGCAGGTGGGCTCGACTTCGGTGCCGGTGTCGGCCCGCGCGGTGCGAACAACGCCGGCAACGAGTTCCACGTCGCCGGGTTCTCGACCGGCGGCACGCTGCAATCCGCGATCGACAACGACGATTACCTGACGTTCTCCGTCCAGGCCATTACCGGCATGGCCATGTATCCCGATAGCGTCAGCTTCACCCTATGGCGGCAAGCCAGCGGGTCGGCCACCGATTACGCGATCCTCGCCAGCGTCGATGGCTTTTCGGCCGGTCAAGAGTTGGTTCAGGCCAACCTCGCGACCGTCGGTGCGGGCAACCAGCAGACGATCACCGGCATGTTCGCCGGCGCCCAGCCGACCACCGATGAGGTCGAGTTCCGCCTCTACGGCTGGAATGCCGCAACGGCCCTCGACAGCACGCACCTCGTGGGCGCGTCGATGCGGGCGCGATTCGCCTCGATCGCCGGCAGCGCGATCGATCCGACCGGCAATCTCGTCGTGCAGGGCGACCTCTATCACCTCGACGGTGGCGTGATCGCCATCGACCTCGGCGGCTATGCGGCGGGACTTGATTACGATACGCTGGACGTCTTGGGCGAGGTAGAACTCGAAGGCGATCTGGTCGTCTCGCTCGTCGAGGTTGGCGGAAGCGCGTTTGCTCCGGCGCTGGGCGACAGCTTCGACATCCTGACGGCGGATCAAGGCGTGGGCGGCGAGTTTGGCGACGCCGTGTTGCCGCTGTTATCGCTGGGCCTGGACTGGCAGATTGTATATTCCTCGAACGCCGTTACCCTGAACGTCATCGGTAACGCCGACTTCAACCACGACGGGATCATCGACGCGGCCGATTACGTCGTGTGGCGCATGAACGGCGGCGACCAGGCCGCGTACGACCTGTGGCTGGCGAACTTCGGCACGACGGTCGCCACCGGCTCGGCTGCACACATCGATACACGGACCACCGGTGCGGTGCCGGAGCCGGCGACCGCCTTGATGCTGATTCTAATGGGCTCGTCGCTGCTGATGAGCCGAAGGGGTGCGATGGCCGCTGCTCGAATAGTCCAAAAAGTTTAAGCCGTGGGCGTGGCGCCCATTTGCGGTCGCTGATTGCGGCCGCCTCGGATGGCAAACTTTCACCGCTCACTTCGTGGAGGATTTCCCATGAACGATACTCGCCGCCAATCCCATCGATCGTCGCGCCGTGAGTTTCTGAAGCAAACGGCCGCCGGGGCGGCGATTGCCGCGCCGATGTTCATCCCGGCCCGCGTGCTGGGCCGCGAAAAAACGCCGCCGCCGAGCGAGCTGATCCGCATCGGCGTGATCGGCGTCGGCGGCCGGGCCCGGCAGCTCATCGATCAAATCCCCGCTGGCGGCAAGGTGGTTGCCGCGGCCGACTGCTACGTCAACCGCGCCGCAGATGCCGCCAAGGAGCGCAGCGCCGATTGGGGCATCTACCAGGACTACCGCCAGATGCTCGACCGCGAGCAGCTCGACGCGGCGCTGATCGCGACGCCCGACCACGCCCGGACGCTGCCCTGCATCGTGGCCGTTCAGGCGGGACTCGATGTGTACGCAGAGAAGCCTCTCACCGTGTACGTTCGCGAAGGCCGCCTGCTCGTCGAGGCGGTGCGCAAGCACAAGCGGGTGTTCCAAGTCGGCACCCAGCAACGCACCATGGAGATCAACCGCTTCTGCTGCCAGCAGGTCCGCGAGGGCAAACTCGGCAAGATCAAAGTCGTCAGCGGCGTTAATTACACGGGCCCGCGGCGATACGAAGGCCTGCCCGAGGAGCCCGTGCCGGCCGGCGACGACTGGGACACCTGGTGCGGCCCCACCGAGCTGCGCCCGTTCAACCAGCATTTGCAGTTCGGCTGGATGCAGTGGTGGGACTACTCCGGCGGCGAGATGACCAATTGGGGCGCCCACGGCATCGACCAGATCCAGTGGGCGCTCGGCAAAGACGACACGGGCCCCACCGAGCTCTGGCCGGAAACGCCCGGGCCCAACGGCAAGGTCTCGATGCGCTACGCCGACGGCACGCTGGTGCGCTTCGAGCGCGACGGCACGCCGCTGGGCGGGGCCATCTTTGTCGGCGAAGACTGCAAAATGGAGCTCAACCGCAACCGCTACGCCACCAACCCGGCAGACTTCTTCCAAGATGCGCCCGGGCCCGCCGTGGCCGAGAAATGGGAAGGCGACGGCTGGATCGCCAAGCCGCATATTCAGAACTGGCTCGACTGCATCAAGTCGCGCGAGCGGCCCAATGCCGACGTCGAGATCGGCCATCGGTCGATCTCGATTAGCCACTTGCTGAATATCACTCGCGAGCTTGGCCGCAAACTGCACTGGGACCCGGCCGCGGAACAATTCAAAAACGACGACGAAGCAAACGCGCTGCTCGACCGCCCGCGCCGTGCCGGTTTCGAGCTGCCAACGGTGTAACTTGAGGCCGTCAGGGATGCGCCTGTAGGGAACGGCCTCCGTGCCGTTCCGGCGGCCAGGCGCACAATGCGGAACGCCGCGGAGGGCGTTCCCTACAGATGCAGGACTGTCGCATGTATTTGAAACTCAGCACATTTGGACTGCTGGCGCTTGTCTCGGTGGTTCTCGCGCGGATTGCTGTCGCTTCGGAACACCCGGGCAACGTGCATGTCGCGGGCGACGACGTGCGCGTCGAAATCCCGGCGACGTGGGCCGGCTGGCGGGCCGTCGACGTAGATGGGAACGAGGTCGGTCGCGGCGCGGCCGGCGGCGCGGCCCGGCTGGGTGAGCTGCCGATCGGTTACTTCGAGGTGTTGGAGCAGGACGGCCCCGGCAAAGTCACGGCCGCGGTCCTTGCGAAAACTACATTTTCCGACGACACGCCCATCGCGCTCGATGCGGCCATCGCCTGGTTTTATTACCCGGACGAGGAAAAGATCCGCGACGCGTGCAAGCTCTGCCGGCTGGCCGGTGTGAAGTGGGTCCGCGACCGGTCGAGCTGGCCCGAGATCGAAACGGCCCGCGGCACCTGGGCCGACGATGGCCGCTACGAGCAAGTGATGCGGCTAGAGCACGAGGAGGGGCTGAAAATCCTTCAAGTGAACCACATTTCGCCACCCTGGGCCTCCGACGACGTGTCGCGATTCCCGGAGGACCTGCGCGACGTTTACAACTTCTATCGAGGCCTGGCCCGGCGGTGGAACACTCTGGCCGACGCCATCGAGCCCTGGAACGAGCCGGACATCAAGCTCTTCGGCGGCCACACCGGCTGCGAGATCGCCTCGTTTCAAAAGGCGGCCTACCTCGGCTTGAAGGCGGGCAACCCGCAGCAGCCGGTCTGCCAGTCGTGTTTCGCGATCGACCGGGCCGAGACGCTCGACGAGTTCGGCCCCAACGAGGTGTATCCGTATTTTGACCTGTACAGCCTGCACCACTACATCGGAATGCCGGACTACCCGCGGGCGTACGGGCGTCACCGGGCCGTCAACGGCGGCCGGCCAATGTGGACCACCGAATTCAATCTGCCGGTCCACTGGGCCGACGAAGTGACCCACGAGCCGTCGGAGGAGGATCTGCGGGTGCAGGCCTTCCGCGTGGCAAAAGTATTTGCAACCGCCCTGAATGAAGGGACCGAGAAGGCGTTTTACTTCATCCTGGGCCACTACGTCGAACGCAACATCCAGTATGGCTTGGTGCACACCGACCTCACGCCCCGGCCGGCCTACGTCGCCTTTGCGGCCGTCGGCCGGCTGCTGAACGATGCGAAGCCTATCGGGCAAGTCCAGCTTGGCAACGACAAGCTGAAGGCGTATGTCTTCCGTACGGTCGTGGACGGCGCGGAACGGGAGACGCTCGTGGCGTGGAGCGAGACCCGCGAGACGCCGATCGAAACCCAACCGGCCCATACGGTATTCGACTACCTGGGCCGCGAACTGCCGCCCGCTCAGAAGGTAACGCTGACGCGCGAGCCGGTGTTCCTGCTGCTCCCACCGGGCGGATCGAAAGAACTGCGGATCGTGCCACACCCGACAAAAGCCCCGTGGCGTCGCGGAGAGCCGTGCTCCGTCGTGCTTCAGTTGGTCGGGAAAGGCGACTTCGCCAAGTCCGCGTTTCTCTTAGACGACACTAAATCGCTGCGGCTTGTCGCGTATAACTTCGGCGACGAAACGGCGCGTGGCACGTTGAGTTTGGAAGGGGCGGCCGCCGAAGCTGGCGAGGTCGAGCTCCCGCCGGGCGGCAAGAAAGAATGGACGATCGCGGCCGATGGACCGGGGCACGTCGCCGCTCGGCTTGATCTGCAAAATCTCGGCGAGGCGCGCGTCTGGGCGCGAGTGATTGAGCAGCCGTAGCGCGGTTTTTAGTTTCATGCAGCCAATAGCCGCGATCCCAACGGGTCGCCGGAGCCGGTGCTGGGGCTACACGAATAAGAAGACCGCCCTAGCGTGGCGCTCGGAAGTTTTCAGCATGCTGGGCCACCGGCCCGCACCGCGGCCGCGCTGCGCCGCGTTTGAAAACATTCGACAGATGCTCTATCTTGTAGTCTGGTTGCGAGCCACAGTGGTCGAGACAGGCTCGGTTATGGCGCGAAGCAGCCCATGCCGCGCCCGCTTTTCGGCAGCTGCGCGGCTCGCGCTCCGGCACTGCGAACGTCGGCGCCTCCTTTCCCGACGAGAACGCAATCAGACCGATCATGGATGCGGCTCAAGGCGGCACAATTCGGAGTAAGCACCCGACGGCCTCGCGGCGGCGAGTGCTGTTCTTGCTTTCTATCGGGATCACGATCACGCTCGGCATCTTCACCGGCGTCGGCGCGTTCACGTTTGGCTACGGCAAAGGCTGGAGCTACCTGAGCAATAACCCGACGACTTGCGCGAACTGCCACGTGATGCAGGGTCATTACGATTCGTGGCAGAATTCAAGCCATCGTCATGTGGCGGTCTGCAACGACTGCCATCTGCCTCACGATCCCGTCGGCAAGTGGATCACCAAAGCGGACAACGGCTTTTTCCACTCGCTGGCCTTCACGCTGGAGAATTTTCACGAGCCGATCCAGATCAAACCCCGAAACCGGCGTGTGACTCAGCACACTTGCCTGGATTGCCACGCCGAGATTGTCCACCAGATGTTACCCGCCGAGCCCAAGGGCGACATGCTCTCCTGCATTCATTGCCACAGCGACGTAGGGCATTCCCAACGATGACTAGAAGCCGTTTCAAAACCGTCGGGGGCTGTCCCGATTTTGCGGAGTCCTCGGAGCAAAATGGGACTGTCCCCTTCTCCGAGACGGTTTTGAAACTGATTCTACAAATGCGATAAACGGAAGCCACCGGCAAGAGAGGAACTGAAAATGACAAGCTCACCGGATGCGAACGACGAAACCACTCGTCCGCGACGACGGTCGCGGCTGCTGTTGCTGGTCGCCCTGCTGGCCGTCGTCGCGCTGGCCACCTTCGGCGTAACGGGGCTGTTGGTGACCATTTTCGAGCACCGTCAGGAAGCCCGCGTGCCATTCGTCCGCCTCGTGGACGTGAACGAGGTTTCCACCGACCCGGTGCCCTGGGGCACGAACTGGCCGAATCAATTCGATGCCTATCGCCGCACCGTCGACACCACGGAAACCCAATACGGCGGTTCAAGTGCCATGCCCGAAAGCAAGCTGGAGGCCAACCCTTGGCTGCGGCGGTTGTATGCCGGATACGCGTTCAGCATCGACTACCGAGAAGCCCGCGGCCACGCGTACATGCTTTTCGACCAGGAAGTTACCGAGCGCGTCACCAAGCGGTCGCAGAGCGGTGCCTGCCTGCATTGCCACGCGTCGATCATTCCGACGTATCGGCGGCTGGGCATGGAGGCGGCGGGCGAACAAGTCGACGCGGAGGCGCTGGCCGCGGAGTTCAACTGGCCCGCCGTACTGGAAGGTTTTCGCATCGCCAGCGGCATGGACTATGCCGCGGCGCATGCCGAGCTGCTCAAAACGCCCGACGGCACACCCGGCGAAAGCTTGCCCCTGTTCCCCGGCGGCTCAACCAAGAAGTCCGCCACGCCCGCCAATCAGCCTGGCCTTCCGCCGGCGCCGAACGGCGGCGAAACCGACCCCCACCAGGTCGGCGAGGCGCACCCCGTGAGCTGTATCGATTGCCACGATCCCAAGTCGATGCAGGTCCGCGTCACGCGCCCCGGCTTCGTCCTGGGCATCGCCGCGCTGGCCGAGAGCGATGATCCCGTGCCCCACCTGCCCAGCATCGAGCGCTGGCGCGACGGCGATCGACGCGACCCGTACGATCCCAACGTCGACGCCAGCCGGCAGGAAATGCGGAGCTTTGTCTGCGGCCAGTGCCACGTCGAGTATTACTGCGCCGCCAAGGAGACCCTGTTCTTCCCCTGGAAGAACGGCCTCAAGGTCGAACAAATCGAGCAGACGTACGATGCGCACAAGTTCCCCGACGGCACGCCGTTCTACGACTACGAGCACGGCGAGACGGGCGCGAAAATGTACAAGGCCCAGCACCCCGAGTTCGAGCTTTGGAGCCAGGGCATCCACGCCCGCAGCGGCGTGAGCTGCGCCGATTGCCACATGCCCTATGAGCGCCAAGGCGCGATGAAAGTCAGCAGCCACTGGGTTCGCAGCCCGCTGCTTACAATCAACAACTCGTGCCAGACGTGCCATAACGTGCCGGAGGACGAGCTGCGCGAGAAGGTAGAGACTATTCAGCGGCGCACCAAGGATCAGCTCCAGCGCGCCGCGGTGGCGATGACGGACATGCTGGACGCAATCCTCGCGGCAGAGGCGGCGGGCGCCACGCCCGAGCAGCTTGACCCGCTCTTCGAGCTGCAAAAGAAGGCCATGTGGCGGCTCGACTACATCAGCAGCGAGAATTCCGACGGTTTTCACGCCGGCCAGGAAGCGGTCCGCATCCTCGCTGAGTCGATCGACTACAGCCGCCAGGCCCAAGCCGGCGCCCTGCAGCTGCGGGCTCCCGAACCAAAACCCCTCGACCGCGACCACCAACCCGTCATCGGCGTCACCCCCACCGACAAAGCACCACCGGGCCCATACCGCTCGCGCAATACCAACACGCCCGACTCAGCGAACCAGTGAGCCACGACAGGGCGCCCGCAGCACCCGCCTCATCCTTGCTGACGGCGAGGCGACGCGCGCCTCACCGCTGTCACCAGACATGGCATAGATGTACACCGCACAGTTCCAGCCGAAGACCTCCCCGTCTCCCCCTCCCACAACCACCGCGCGGCCAAAACTTGTTGCTGAAAATGGCCGGCGTTTGTGCTACGTTGGACACCGCACAAGCCGTGCTCGCTCTTTGATAATTGAAAAGGATAGCTGTCAGCTCTCAGCCGTCAGCTCTCAGCGAATCGCTCCTCCGCCCGGAGTTTACCCGCCGTGGCGGGCCCTCCGCCCGGCGGTGCTCATTCGGCGCGCGGAAACGGAGTAAATTCGATGCGTTTTGCGCCGCGGCGCGCGGGGAATGGCCTGCGATTTCCGAACGCGAGGCGGGTCAACCCGCGCAATATTGGTGAGTTTTGGTACTGTTGTCCGACTGTGTTGCTGGGGAGATTTTTCGCGGCGGGCGGCCCTGAGATTCCTAATCTATTCCGCCATAATTCTTTTGCATGTACAGGCCGCGATCCTCAACGCTCAGGGTATAGAACGCCTTGGCATTGTGGCTGCGACCGAACACGTCAACATATCTGAATCTGCACAAAATGTTCAGGTTCAGGTTTCCGACGTTGATCCCGTGAATAACGTTTGCATCCACTGGCCCCAGGTGGGTCACGTGTACCTTCACAGCCTTACCCGGTGGAACGACGAATCTTTCGTCAAGTGCAGCGTGGTCGCGCTCAAAATCCCGAATAATTGTTTCTGGGGAAATATGCCCCACCGTGATGTTGAGAGTTATCGCCCCGCCCGTTATTTCCCCTGGTGTATTGCCGTAATTATGGAGGTCCAGTGTGAGATCAAGATGCTTGTCAGCGACAAGCGGTTTCAGCTTCGCATCATCAACCACAATCCATGCGCTCTGATCAAGCCGAGCGTGTTCCAACTGCTGCAGATTCGCGTGACATTGAAATCCGGTGGCAATGAATTGAATGGTTGATGCGAAGGCCAG
>CAZHIV010000496.1:0-2617 GCA_964532675.1 uncultured Planctomycetaceae bacterium | reverse complement strand
AGTCGGCGCGGTCTGCACCAGGTCGATGTCGGAATCCTGCTCCAGCCGCTGCTGCACGATCTCCATGTGCAACAGCCCCAGGAACCCGCAGCGAAAGCCGAAGCCCAGCGCATCGCTCGACTCCGGCTCGAACTCGAAGCTCGGGTCGTTGATCGAAAGTTTGTCCAGCGCGTCGCGAAGCTGCTCGAAATCCTGGCCATCCGATGGATACAGCCCGCAGAACACCATCCGCTTCGGCTCCTGGTAGCCGGCGAGCGCCGTCGCCGGCTGGCCCTCGGCCACCGTCACCGTGTCGCCGATGTGTACGTTGCCGAGCGACTTGATGTTGCAGATCAGGTAACCGACCTGTCCCGCGCTAAGCGTTTCGCGGGCCATGCGACGCGGCGTGAACTGGCCCAGCTCGATCACGTCGTGCGTCGTGCCGGCCTGCAGGAACCTGATCCGCTCCCCTTTGCGCACCGTGCCGTTCATGATCCGCACGTACGTCACCGCGCCGCGGTACTCGTCGTACACCGAGTCGAACACCATCGCCTGCAGCACGGCTTTGGGGTCGCCCTTGGGCGGCGGCACCCGCTCGACCACCGCCGTCAACACCGCCTCGCAGTTCAGCCCCGTCTTCGCGCTGCAGCCGATTATTTCCTCGGCCTCGACCGCCAGCGAATGCTCCATTTCCTCGCGCACCTCGTCGACGCGCGCGTGCGTGAGGTCGATCTTGTTGATCACCGGCACGATGACGAGGTCCTGCTCCAGGGCCGCATAGGCGTTGGCGACCGACTGCGCTTCGACGCCCTGAAACGCGTCCACCAGCAGGACGGCCCCTTCGCAGCACACCAAGGACCGCGACACCTCGTAGTGAAAATCGACGTGCCCCGGCGTGTCGATGAGGTTCAGCTCGTACTCCTGGCCGCCGGGCTTGTAGCGCATCGAGACCGGGTGGGCCTTGATCGTGATGCCCCGCTCGCGCTCCAGGTCCATCGCGTCGAGCAGCTGCTCCTTCATTTCCCGCCGGCTCACGGTACCCGTAATCTCCAGCAGCCGATCCGCCAACGTGCTCTTGCCGTGGTCGATGTGGGCGACAATCGAAAAGTTGCGGATATACTTCGGGTCTATCATAGAAGGCCGCTCGGACGCTCGCTTGCGGTTTAGCTCGGTCGCTTGCCGGTTAACTCACGCTACAAAGATTCGCCCGCCGTGGCTAGGCGAAGTGCGATCCGCCGGGCCGCGTGAAACTCGGCGACGTCCAGCTCCTCTCGCACCGTATGGATGTTCCGCTGGCCGCAACCGAGCGTCACCGTCGGAATGCCGCGGGCCGTGAACCAGTTGGCGTCCAGCCCGCCGTTGGTGACGCTCCGCTCGGCCTCGAAGCCTTCCGCCTCGACCGCCGCCACCGCCGCGGCGACGCACGGCTCATCCTCGGCCAAGCGGAACGATTCATAATCGAGCGAACCGTGGAATTGTACGCGGCCCATCTTGCCGGCCGTGTTGCGCACTCCCGTCGCCGCCCGTTCGAACGCCGCGCGAATCTCCTTGACGATCCGCTCGCGGAACTTCGCCACGTGGCTGCGGGCCTCGGCGCGGATTTGCACGTGGTCGGTCACCACGTTCGTCGCCTCGCCGCCTTGAATCACGCCCACGTTGCTCGTCCCGGCGAGGCCGTCCTTCATGATCAGCCCGTGCCAGCCGCCGGAGATCAGGTCCGTGATCGCCAGCGACGCGATGGCGATCGCGCTCACGCCGTCCTCGGGATGGTTGCCGGCGTGGCTGGCGATGCCGCGCACGTCGATCGTCATGCGGTAGCCGCCCGTGGCGCCGATCTTGAGCATCGCCGGCGTGCTGCCGTCGAAATTGAACGCCAGCCGCGGCTTGCCCAGCATCGACAGGCGAACGTGACGAGCGCCCAACAGCCCGGCCTCTTCCTGCACGGTCCACAAAAACGTGAGCGGCGGATGCGCAAGCTTCGACCGCAGGATGGCCAGCGCCGTCGTCAGCAGCACCGCCGAACCCGCGCGGTCGTCGCCGCCGAGACCAGTTCCCCTGTTCGCGCTCACGACGCGGCCGCCTTTGCGGACCGGGCGCGAACCAACACAGATGGGCACCGTGTCTACGTGGGCGGCTAGCATCCGCCGCGGCCCGCGCTCGGTGCCCGGAAGCTTCAAGGCCAGGTTCCCCACCTGGCCGCCCAGCTTCGAGCGCAGGTGTGCGTCGTCCGTCGCGAGCGCACGGGCCGCGACCCCGGCCTGAAGCAGCTTGCCGCGGATGAAGTCCATCACGGCCGATTCCTCGCCGCTGCGGCCCGGGATGGCCATCAACTCCATCACCAAGCGCAGCGCCTCCGCGTCGCTCACGCCCTTCGCTCCAATTGGTATTGCGCGATTTGTCGCCATAACCAGCCAAAACTTCTGATGAATGACTGAGTATTGGACCCGAGGAAACCACTCCGCACAACGGCCACAGTGGTCGCAGCGCGCCCACCCAAGTAGACTTAATTGAGGCTATCCGGGAATTCAAAATTCCGATGAATCTGTAGGGAACGCCTCCGTGGCGTTCCGTGGCCTTGCGTTCGACCGACGGAACGGCACAGAGGCCGTTCCCTACAGAGATTGATTCCCGGATACCC
>CAZHIV010000495.1:0-8980 GCA_964532675.1 uncultured Planctomycetaceae bacterium | reverse complement strand
CAGGCGCTGGTAATCGAGAACAGCTTTGCCACGATGCACGGGTTGGCCGCCCATCACTATCCGTGGCTGCCAGTTCAATGGGCAATGAAGAACCGATACGACTCGCTGTCGCGAATCCGCTGCTACACGGGCCCGCTGATCCAGAGCCACGGCGCCGCCGATGTGCTGATCCCCATTTCCATCGGTCGGCAGCTGTTCGATGCGGCCGCAGGGCCGACAAAAGAATGGATCGAGTTTGACGAGCTGGATCACAATAGCCCTTGCCCGACCGAGTATTATGACCAATTGGCCCGGTTTCTCGATGGCCTGCCTTCTGACTCCGAGAATCCCCCCAACCGGTCTGGCGTGGTCGACGATCCCGCCCTGTGATATGGGTCGTGCAAGAAGCGCGGCCGGCAAAACCGGCCGGGGGCTGCACAAGCCGGCCCCGCCTGGCTAAGATGACATTGAACGTACGCCAACGTCGATAAAAGCTCTGTTGCCAAGCGACGTGCGGCGGGACGTTCCCCCCCACCTTTTTCGGCCAGTGCAATGACGTATGCCGCCCAGCAAGCGGCGCGTCAGTGGCTTCTTGCACCGGTCGACCCCGCCCTGAAGCGATGCCGTCCCGGCACGCTAGCATTTTTCGGCTTCCCAGAGGTCAAGCTGCTAGCTATCCTGTATTTCCCCACCTTACCGAACCGGCAAAGCTTTCCCAGCTAACCGAATTACATAACCTCCCGATCAACCCGATTTGAGTCGATGCATCGCTAGCTCTTTGTGCCATCGCTATCCCCAAGCTAGCCACCCACCCTACCTATGCTGATCAAATTGATTGAGCGTTCGCTGGTTTACCCGCGGCCGCCGCGAGAACGCGGCGATTGGCGGCCGCGCTGGCTGCGTCCCCAGAACGTTTGGTTCCGCTCGGCCGATAATACGAAGCTCCACGGCTGGTACGTGCCCAATCCTGAGGCCCGCCGGCTCATCGTCTACTGCCACGGCAACGGCGAGCACGTTGCCCACCAGGCGAACCTGCTGTGCCGCCTCCAGTCGCACCTGGCGGCCACCGTATTCGTGTTCGACTATCGCGGATACGGCCGCAGCCGCGGCAAGCCGCACGAGCGCGGCTGCGTGGCCGACGGCATGGCCGCCCAACGTTGGCTGGCCGAGCGCGAAGGCGTCGACACCGAGGACATCGTCCTGATGGGCCGTTCGATCGGCGGCGGCGTGGCCGTGGCGATGGCCGGCGAGCAAGGCGCGCGGGCGCTGGTGCTGGAAGCCACCTTTTCGCGAATGACCGACGCCGCCGCATCGCTGTATCCCTGGCTGCCCGTGCGGCTCGTCATGTCGAACCGCTACAACTCGATGCGACGCATTCAGAAATACACCGGCCCACTCTTTCAGTGCCATGGCTGCAACGATGAAGTGGTGCCGATCAAGCTGGCGCGGCGGCTGTTCGACGCCTCGCCCAGCCCCATGAAGGAGTTCTACGAGATCGCCTATGGCCGGCCCAACGATTCGCATCCGCCGGCCTAGTACGCGGCGCTGGCCCTCTTCCTCGACCGCGTCGACGAGCAAAGCCGACCGCTGCCCGCCCGCCTGCAGCCGGTCGAACGGCAGCTCGTTTCCTAGGGCTCGCCATCCTAGGCGTTTTTCGACCGCGCCGCCTCTGCTATACTGCGCGCTGCTCTTGCGTACAGGTAGGTGTTCACGCACCGAGGCGCTCTCATGCCCCGCGAACCAATCTTATCCGCCGACGACCTGCATAGCGCGCAAAAGGCCGGCCCGCCGTCGCGCGAAGCGCTCGCCAAGCTACGCGATGACGAGATCGCCCTGCGGCCGCGGCACATGAGCGAAATGGTCGGCCAGCGCAAGGTGGCCGAGCGGCTGGCCATTGCCGTCGACGCGGCCGGCAAGCGGAAGGAACCGCTGGGGCACATCCTGCTCGATGGTCCGCCTGGCCTGGGCAAGACGACCTTCGCCACGTGCATTCCGCGCGACCTGGGCGTCGCCCTGCAGATCGCCAGCGGGGCCGCGCTGGCCGCTCCCAAAGACCTGCTGCCGTATCTCACCAACGCCGAAGAGGGCTCGATCCTGTTCATCGACGAAATCCACCGGCTGCCCAAGGCGGTCGAGGAGTTCATGTACCCGGCGATGGAGGACTTTCGCGTCGATATCATACTCGGCGAAGGCGCCGGAGCCCGCACGGTGAACATGAAGCTCCGGCCGTTCACGGTCATCGGCGCCACCACCCGCACTGGTCTTTTGTCCGCTCCTTTGCGCGACCGCTTTCAAATCCGCGAGCACCTGGAGTTTTACAACATCGAGGAGCTGACCGAGATCATCCGCCGCAACGCGGCCAAGCTGCGGGTGGCGATCGAGGACGCGGCGGCCGTGAAGATTGCGCACTGTAGCCGCGGCACGCCCCGGATCGCCAACAATCGCCTTCGCTGGGTCCGCGATTACTCGACCAGCAAGGCGACCGGTGAAATCCCGCTGGACATCGCCGAAGCGGCCCTCGCCATGCTGGGCATCGACGAGCTGGGGCTCGATTCGCAGGACCGCAAGTACCTGGAAACGATTGCCCGCGTATTTCACGGCGGCCCGGCCGGCGTCGAGGCGATCGCCCACACGATGAACGCCGCCCTCGACACGCTCGTCGACGAGGTCGAGCCGTTCCTGCTGCGCTCCGAGCTGGTCGTCCGCACGCCCCGCGGCCGCAAGCTCACCGCCCGCGCCTATCAGCACCTCGGCGCCACGCCGCCCGACGACGAACCCGAAATGCCACTGTTCAACTAGGAACGTCATCGCCCGAATACAATCCTCGGAGCAACGGAGCGGAGAACACTAATCGACACTAATCGTCGCTAATGTTTCTTAATTAGCGCGGATTAGTGTTTATCAGTGTTCAGCCTTCATAACAAACGATCAACGATTGGCGTCGTGAGGAATCTGGCAATGAAATGTCTTAAGACCATCGCAGTCGCGTTCTTTGTGATTTCAATTCACACTGGTTTTCCTGCCGCCCGCGCCGAATCGCCGTACGACATTACTCCCGACGTGGTCTACGGCCACAAGGCGGGCATGGCGCTCACGTTCGACGTGATCCGCCCCAAGGAGCCGAACGGCGCCGGGGTGATGTTCATGATGAGCGGCGGGTGGTTTTCTGGATGGGTCCCGCCCGAGTCGTTCGTCAGCGCCAACGCGCCGGCCCGCAGCCAGCACTTCAGCCAGCTCGTCGACCACGGCTACACGCTGTTCATCGTCCGCCACGGCAGTGCGCCGCAATTCAAGGTGCCCGAGGCGGTTGCCGACGTCCGCCGCGCGGCACGCTATATTCGCCTGCACGCGGATGATTTTGGCATCGACCCGGAGCGGATCGGCGTCTGCGGTGGCAGCGCGGGCGGGCACCTCTCGCTGATGCTCGGCACCACCGCCGACGCGGGCAACGCCGGCGCCGCCGACCCCATCGACCGCGCGAGCAACCGCGTGGCGGCCGTCGTCGCCTACTTTCCGCCGGTCATCCTGAGCGAGTTTCTCGACCTCAAGGACCGCTTCCCGGCCCTCGATTTCGACCCCAAGCTGGCCGACTCCGTCTCCCCGCTGCTGCACGTCACGCCCGACGACGCCCCCACGCTGCTGGTGCACGGCGATAAAGACGACCTCGTCCCGCTCGATAACAGCCAGCGAATCCTGGCCTCGCTCCAGAAGGAAAACGTCCCCTGCGACCTGGTGGTCATCCAAGGCGCCGCCCACGGCTTCCGCGGCGACCCCAGCCGCCGCGCCTCCCAAGCCATGCTCGACTGGTTCGACAAACACCTCGCCGCCGACCCGGCCGGCGATGAAGCCAAGCTCGAAGAGCCGGCGGCCGCTCAGTAAACAAATTCCGAATATCGGATTCTGAACAGTAGAATATGCAGCTCACGACCAAGCTCAGTCCGCGCCGCACCTACTATTTTTGCATGGGTAGCTGCTCGCGACGCCCCGGCATGACCAGCCGGCGACACTCACGCGGGTTTATTGCTTGTTTACGCACCCTCGTCCTCCGTATTAGACTTAGAGCGTTCTAACAAGACGGCCGGGGAGTGGCTCAATTTGCGGAGTCCTCGGAGCAAATTGTGCCTGTTCCCCTTTCGGTCGACGTTTTGTTAGAACGCTTTTAAGGGTTCTCGCCAGAACGAGGCGAAGTCGGCCTGGATCAGAGAATTTGATCGCCATTTTGACGCATTCGCCCTCTTTCGGCACGTTGATTCCCCCACCGAAGGTAGTCACCCATGAGTAGCCTCCAAGGCGGATTGCAAACCGTCGGCGTGTTCATTGTTTCAGCGTGCATCGGCTTAATCTCGGCCAACGTTTCTCGTGCCGATCTTTGGGTTCTCAGCGTCGATCCCCAAAGCACGGCCGAGCCGGGCACCGAGCAAAACTACGATCGCGTGATGCGGCTTGATAACGACGGCAGCCAGCTGCCGGATGATATCCCATCGCACAGCGCCGGCCTGACCTATCCGGCTGGCATTGCCGTTGGTCCGGCTGGCAACATCTACGTCAGCAGCCAAGCCACGGGAAGCGTCTTGTTCTACGACGGTGAGTCCGGTGCCCCGCTTCCTTCGCCACAGCCTGGCGGCGCGGATGGACTGTTCGCATCGCTAGAAACGGCCTCCCCCGCTCAACTTGCGTTCGGTCCGGATGGCAACCTGTATGTCTCGGAGTTCTTCGGCACAATAGTCCGCGTCTACGACCCCACGACCGGCGTCCGGCTTGCCGATGCCGCCAGCAACCTCACCGCCGCCGGCGGCCTGGCCTTCGCTTCGAACGGCGACTTGCTGGTCGGCGACGGCTTCGCGACGGGAGCTGGACAGTCGGCCCGCATTGTTCGCGTCAGCAACGGCGTGCAGTCGACGTTCGGCATCTCCGACCAAGGAATGCTTTCTTCCCCCGTCGCCCTTGAGTTTTTGCCGAACGGCGACCTGCTGGCGGCCGACGTGTTGGGTAATTACGTGGCTCGCTTCGACCCCACCGGCCAGCAATTCTCGGCCTTCGCGGTCATACCGCCCGATATTCCTGACCCGCTGCCGCCCGGCGTCTTCTTCCCGACCAATAGTCCGTCCGATATCGCCTTCGATCCGGACGGCAATATCATTATTTCCGTGCTCGGGCTCACCTATCCGCCCGACAACCGCGGCGCGCTGCTGCGGTACGATCTGTTGGGCAACTTCATCGAAACGATTGTCGACGGGCTGGAACCTGTTGCAGGCATCGGCTGGACGCCCGATCCCGCCACCGCGAGCGGCGACTACGACGGCGATGGATTGGTCGGTTCTTCAGACCATGCGAAATGGGCGGGCGACTTCGGCAAGTTCGTCGCCCGCGGCAACGGCGCTGACGGCAACGGCGACGGCGTCATCGATGCCGCCGACTACGTGGTGTGGCGCACGATGCTGCCCGCCGGAGAAGGCGCTGCCACCGAAATCCCGGAGCCGACGACGCTTGCCATATTGCTTAGCGGCAGTCTTTTCGGCGCCGCACGCGGCCGTCGCTTGTCTCGTGCGGCAATACGCTGAGGACGATTGAATGTCGCTTCGCACGCGATCCATGGCCGCATTCTCGCTCGTCGAGCTGCTTGTGGTAATCGCGATCATCGGCATACTCGTGGCGCTATTGTTGCCGGCAATCCAGGCGAGCCGCGGTGCCGCCAGCCGGACTTCGTGTGGAAATAACCTTCGGCAGTTGAATGTCGCCGCATACAACCATTTGGCGGCCCGCGGATTCTTTCCCAGCGGATCGGTCGCCAGGGAGTTCTCCGCACAGCCCTTCACCGCTTGGACGCTTTATCGTTGGTCGGCGCTCGCGGAGCTCACGCCCTATCTGGAGAACACGGCCGTCTACAACGCGCTCGACCTGTCCGTGCCGCTCTACGGGGCGACGTTCGCGGTGCGGCCGGAGAACGTGGAGGTCGTCAAAACCGTCGTGCCGGCGTTCCTTTGTCCCAGCGACTTAAATCGGCCGGTCTCCTCCGAATTCGGACCGACGAACTATGCCATGTGCGCGGGCTCCGGCGCCGGCGGCGGCACGCCGCACGATACCGACGGCGTCTTCTACATGAACTCCCAAGTCACGCCCGCTCGCATCACCGACGGACTGAGTAAGACGGCACTCGTTTCCGAAAGCCTGCTCGGCCAGCCGCGACAGGGCGGCTTTCACGATCCCAACTTCGAGTATAAGTTTGCCTTTGCCTCGCCGTTGAGCGACGCGCTTTGCGAAGCGTCGAACCATTGGAACATGAGCGATCCGCGGGGCTTTGCCTGGGCGAACGGCGAATTCCGTTGTGCTTTGTACAATCACTATCTCTTGCCGAACAGCGTGACGCCCGATTGCATGGGCGTGCAACTCGGCGGCGGCGTGAAAGTGCAATTCACGCCCTACGGCTGGCGAACGGCGCGCAGCGCTCACCCGGGCGGCGTCAATCTTCTTATGGCCGACGGCTCGCTGCAATTCATCGCCGACGAAATCGACGCGGATGTCTGGCGCGCCCTATCGACGATCGCCGGCGAAGAATCGTCGGAATTGCCGTAGCGTTCGGGGCATTTGCACTGCCGCCCTTGACTAGCCCCCGGCGGCGGCCGTAGGCTGGCTAATCCTCGAAATTCAATAATCGACGTCATTTCGACAGGATTTTGTCATGGCCGTTCCCAAGCGTAAACATTCGAATTCCCGCACCGGCATGCGCCGTTCGCACGACGCGCTCAAGCCGAAGCAACTGCAAGCCTGCCCGAAGTGCGGCACGCCGAAACCGTCGCACGTGGTCTGCCCGAACTGCGGCTATTACGCTGGCCGCACGGTCGTCGAGACTGAGTGACATTAGAAAAGGAGACGGGGAGACAGGGAGACCAGGAGAAACGGCGATGTTCCACTCTCCTTGCCTCCCCCTCTCCTTGTCTCCCTGTCTATTCGACTGTTCCCGCAAAGGCTTGAATTGCCGATGCCAGCCAACGATGCCGACAAGGTCGCCTTTCTCTTCCCCGGCCAGGGCGCTCAGTGGGTCGGCATGGGAGGTGCCGTTTTTCGCGAAGTGCCGGCCGCGCGGGCCTTGTTCGACCGGGCGGCGGACGTGCTGGGTTACGACCTCTTCAAGCTGTGCACCGAGGGGCCGGCTGAGGAACTCGATTCGACGGTTTACAGCCAGCCCGCTCTGTTCGTCGCCGGCCTTGCGGCCTTGGAAAAGTTGAAGCGCGACTCGCCGGAGGTGGTCGGCCGCTGCGCGGCGGCAGCCGGCTTGAGCCTCGGCGAGTACGCGGCCCTCGTGTTTGCCGGCGTGATGGATTTCGAAACGGGCTTGCGCGTGGTGCAAGAGCGCGGCCGGGCCATGCAGGACGCCGCCGAAATCGAGCATGGCGGCATGGTCAGCATTCTGGGCATGGAGCGCGACCAGGTCGAGAAGTTATGCGACGAGGCGCGCGGCGATTGGACGCTGGAAGTGGCCAATCTGCTCTGCCCCGGCAACATCGTCGTCTCCGGCAACACGGCCGCCTGCGAGCGCGTCGCCGAGCTGGCTACTGCGGCGGGCGCGATGAAAGTCGTTCCGCTGGCCGTGGCCGGCGCGTTTCACACGGCGCTCATGAAGCCGGCGGTCGAACACCTGCGCGACGCGTTGGCCGACGTGCCGATGCAGCGGCCGCGGATTCCGGTTGTCTCGAACGTCGACGCCCGGCCGCATGACGATCCCGACGAAATCCGCGAACTATTGATCCAGCAGGTCTGCTCGCAGGTCCGCTGGGAAGACTCGATGCGCTGCCTGCTCGACGAACACGGCATCACGCGCTTTTATGAGCTGGGCGCCGGCCGCGTACTCTGCGGCCTCTTGAAGCGCATCGCCCGCAAAGTGCCCTGCGAAAATATTGCGGCCTAATCGGCAGAAGACAAGTTTTATTTCACCACAGAGACACAGAGGGCACTGAGAAGAAAGATAATGCGTTCTCTCTGTGCACTCTGTGTCTCTGTGGTGAATTCCTAATCGGGAATCACCAATATGGCTGACGAAACGAATCGGCGGATACAAGTCGACTTGAGTGGTAAGACCGCGATCGTGACCGGCGCCTCGCGCGGAATCGGCAAGGCGATTGCGCTGCGGCTCGCGGCGGCGGGGGCGAAGGTGGCGTGCGTGGCGCGCAGCGAGGACAAGCTCAAGGAAACGGCGGACGCGATCGCCGCGGCCGGTGGCGAGGCCGAGGTGCACCCGTGCGACGTGACGGATAGCGCGGCCGTGACGAAGCTCGTCGAGGAGCTGGCCGAGAAGTGGGGCTCGCTCGATATCGTGGTGAACAACGCCGGCATCACGAAGGATACGCTTATCCCGCGGATGAGCGACGAGGACTGGGATGCGGTGATCGCCACGAACTTGCGGAGCGTGTTCCTGTTTACGCGCGCCGCCTCGCTCGTGATGATGCGCAAGCGCTCGGGGCGGATCATCAACATCTCGAGCGTTTCCGGCCTGATGGGCAACCCGGGCCAGGCGAACTACTCGGCGTCGAAGGCCGGCGTGATCGGGCTGACGCGCACGGTCGCCCAGGAGCTGGCCAGCCGCAAGGTGACGGTCAACGCGATTTGCCCCGGCTTCATCGCCTCGGAGATGACCCAGGCGATGGGGGCCGCCTTGGACGAGTTCGTCAAAACGCGGATCCCCGCCAAGCGGCTGGGCGAGGCCGACGAAGTGGCCGACGCCGTGCTCTACCTGGCCAGCGACTCGGCGGCTTACGTCACGGGCGAGGTACTCACGATCGACGGCGGTTTGACGCCCTGATGTAGGTCCGGCTTGCCGAGCCAGACCTTCGGCGCTCGCGTCACACTGGATTTCAGCGGTCCCGCTCGGCTCGCGGGACCTACTTTCCTCTGGACAGGCCGGGCCGATTGCTGGTATATCTTGACCTCGCTTACGGAAAGCCTCTATCTTGGGAGGCTTGCGGAGTTGCCGCTCGGTCCGCCTCGGCGGCCGTAGCTGGCTTGG
>CAZHIV010000494.1:0-6774 GCA_964532675.1 uncultured Planctomycetaceae bacterium | reverse complement strand
TGTAGTCGACGATGCGGTTGAGGCCGGTAAGGTCGAGCTGCTGGCCGGGGCGGGCGGGGGCGTTGCCGTAGTCTTGCGCGGTGCCTCCGCCGAGCGGGTAAACCGCTCGGCTCGCTTCGTAGGCATCGCGGATCGCCGCGGCGACGTCGGATCGATCGCTCGGTTTAGTCGCGTCCTTCAAGTTTTTGCGTTCCGCCACTGCTGACATTTATTTTTTTACCACGGAGGACACGGAGTGCACAGAGTTTGAAAGATAAAGACAATTCACTCAGTAGAATTAGAACCAGTTTCAAAACGATCGATGCTTGCGGCACAGTGGCACAGGCCGCTGGCCTGTGTCACAATTTTGCAGTTTTCCGCACCGGCTAGCAGCCGGTGCCACGCTCCCGATTCTCCTATCTCCGTGTTCTGTCTCCGTGATCTCCGTGCTCTCTGTGGTTCAGTTAGTTCGGGTATTTACCTACAGCGCCGCGCGGCGGCCGGGGTGGACTTGCTCCAGGCCGCAGGCGCCGGCGGTGGGGAGGAGCTTGCCGGGGCTCAACAGGCCGGTGGGGTTGAGGGCGTCGCGGAGGCGGGCCATTACATCGAGGTCGTCTTCCGTGAACATGCGGTTCATGAAGTTGAGCTTTTCGAGGCCGATGCCGTGCTCGCCGGTGACGCTGCCACCGCATTCGAGGCACTCGGTGAGGATCTCGCCGCTGGCGGCCAGCACTCGCTGGATCTCCTCCGGGTGCCGCTCGTCGAATAGCAGGATGGGGTGCAGGTTGCCGTCGCCGGCGTGGAAGACGTTGACAATCCGCAGGTCGTACTTCGCGCCGATCGCGCGAATCCGCTGCAAGATATGCGGCAGCTTGGTGCGCGGGACGACGCCGTCCTGGGTGCAGTAGCTGGGGCTGAGGCGGCCGATCGCGCCGAAGGCCTGCTTGCGGGCCTTCCACAGTTGCATGCGCTCCTTGGCGTCGGCGGCGAAGCGGACCTCGCGGGCCCGGTTCTGCCGGCAGATTTCCGCGACGCGGTCGCGCTGGGCGTCGAGCCCGGCTTCGAGGCCGTCGACTTCGATGAGCAGGATCGCCTCGGCATCGAGCGGGAAGCCGAAGTGGAACGCCTCTTCCACGGCGACGAGGATTCCCTGGTCCATCATCTCCAGCGCGGCGGGGATGATGCCCGCGCCGATGATGTCGCTGATCGCCTGCGTGGCATCGTCGATCGAATCGAACACGGCCAGCATCGTGCGCACCCCCTGCGGGTTGCGCGTGAGCCGGACCCAGATCTTGGTGACGATGCCGAGCGTGCCTTCGCCGCCGACGATGGTGCCCACCAGGTCGGGGCCGGGCGAATCTTCCGCAGGCCCGCCGACTTGGACCACCTCGCCGTCGGCGGTGACCATTTCGATGCCGAGGACATGGTTGACGGTGACGCCGTATTTGAGCGTGTGCGGGCCGCCGGCGTTGGTGGCGACGTTGCCGCCGATGGTGCAAGCGCCCTGGCTGGAGGGGTCGGGCGCGTAGTGAAAGCCGGTGCCGGCCAGCCGGCGGTTGAGCGCGGCGTTGACGACGCCCGGCTCGACCACGGCGAAGCGGTCGCGGAGACTGACCTCGATGATCTCGCGCATGCGGGTGAGGACGATCATCACGCCGCCGCCCACCGGCATGCCGCCGCCGGAGAGGCTGGTGCCGGCCCCGCGCGGGACGAACGGCACGCGGTGTTCGTTGCAGAGTTTCACGATGGCCGCGACTTCGGCGGTGGTTTGCGGAAACACCGCCATATTCGGGCAGTGCTTTTCGATGACGAACGCATCGCACTCATACACCGCCAGGTCGGAGTGCGCATCGAGCACGCGCTCGGGGCCCAGCAGGCGGCGAAGTTCCTCGGCCAAATTGACGGGTGGGGCAATGGTCACAGAAGGCTTAGTGGGCGGGAGCGTGGCAAAACACTGATTATAGGCGATTATCGCTGCTCGACCCAGTAGGTCCACCGAGCCGAGGCGGACGGCGAGTGCCGCTCGGCTCGCGGCACCTACTGTGCCGCGCAAAAAAGAAGTGTGCCGCCTATCCCTGAAGGTGGGAGGGATGAGATAGGCGGCACACGCGCGGTGGGGAGGGAGGGCGGGAAGAGCTGGAGGAAGGTGGAGGGGAGAAGGCGGAAGGGGGATGGTCAAATACGCTTGCGGTTTAGCTGGGTTGTTCGATCTGCGAGATTTCCACGCCGTCGAGGAAGCCGGCCAGGGCCCGGGTGCGGTAGGGTTGCTGCAGCTTGCGGACGGCTTTGGATTCGATCTGGCGCACCCGTTCGCGCGTCACCTGGAAGATCTTGCCGACTTCTTCGAGCGTGTACGTGTAACCGTCGGTCAGTCCGTAGCGGAGGCGGATGATCTCGCGCTCGCGGTAGCTGAGGTCGTGCATCACATCATCCAGCCGAGCCTTGAGCATTTCCATGTTGGCGTCGTAGAGCGGGTCGTCCTCGCGATCTTCTTCCAGGAACTCGCCGAAGAAGTTGTCCTCGTGGTCGCCCACCGGTTGGTCGAGCGAGAGCGGCTGGCGACACATTTTGATGATGCAGCGGGCGTCGTCGAGCGACAGGCCGGCCCGCTCGGCGACTTCCTCCGGGTTGGGCTCGCGGCCGAACTGCTGGACGAAGTCGGCCGTCACGGTGCGGACCCGGCCCATCGTGTCGATCATGTGCACGGGCAGGCGGATCGTGCGGCTCTGGTCGGCGATGGCGCGGGTGATGGCCTGGCGAATCCACCACGTGGCGTAGGTCGAGAACTTGTATCCCCGCTGGTATTCGAACTTGTCCACGGCCCGCATCAGGCCGGTGTTTCCCTCCTGGATCAGGTCCAGGAAGCTCAGGCCGCGGTTGCGGTAGCGCTTGGCGATGGAGACCACCAGCCGGAGGTTGGCCGCCGAAAGGACTCGCTTCGCCTCGTCGTACTTATTGCGCTGCTCGAGCGTGCGGGCGACGAGATGGGCCAGCGTGGCGGGCGTTTCCAGCGTGATTCGCATCAGGTACTGCAGCTCCTGCCGCAGCTCCTGGTGCTGGCGATCGCTGATGAGCTTTTCTGGCTCGGCGAGCTGCTCGCGGATCGTGACCATCCGCTGGCTGATCTTGTGGAGCTGCTGCATGATGGGCATCAACTTGGCCAGCCGCAGGTTCAGCTCCTCGACGAGGCGAACGACCTTGTTGCGGCGGACGACCAATCGGCGCCAGGCGGCGTGCTTCTCGGCGGAAGGCCGCTTCTTGTCGACGGCTATACGAAAGTCATCCTGGTTCAGTCGCAGCAGATGCTTGATGGTGACCAGGTTCGGTTTGAGCCGCTTGAGCGTGCGTTTCTTCTCGGCCGTGTTGGTGACGCTGATTTCGATCGTGCGGTCCAGCCGCAGCTCGCCATTCTGCACTTGTTCCAGCACCTCGGTGGCGGCATGCAGCACGAAATCGTTGCCCAACAGCAGATTGCGGAATCGGGTGCGGGTCTCCTCGATGCGGCGGGCGGAGGATATTTCGTCGGGCCGAGAAAGCATCGGGATCTCGCCCATCTGCATCAAGTACATGCGGATCGGGTCGTCGATGTGCGATTCGGAGCTGCCTTCTTCGGGCAGCTCTTCGAACTCGTCGGCCGAGTCGACCTCGCCAAGCTCTTCCTGTTCCTCCTCGTGCTCCACTGGGTCGGCGTCCACGAGGTCGGGGCGCTTTTTGTGCTTCGTCGCCCCGTTGCGGACGGCGACGCCATTGAGGGACTGTTTTCCATTAAGCGGCTGTTTCGATCGAGTACGACGCACAGAGAACTCCTCGCGGTGGCGAACATCGAGTGGGCGTTGATGGCGGCGAGGGAATGCACGCCGGGTGCCGCGAAGGGGCAACGAGCTCGCGAGGCGCAGGCTAAGTCGTTACACGCGATGGTGTTGCGGCGGCGAGGCACATACCCTGAGATGAGCGCGAATCGTAGTCATGTTGCCTCTCGGCGACGTTTCCGCGGCAACGACGTTGTTTCATTGCAACAGCAGCGTCTCGTCGGCGGAGCCTGCGAAACATACAATCACTACAATCTGAACTCGCCGCATCGAGTAAGAGATGCCTCGCGCAAAGGCGCAAAGCCGCAAAGGCCGGAGAGCATAAGACGGGAACGCTGATCTCCGCTAATTGCCTCTAATGGTGTTATTAGCGCGGATTAGTGAGGATTAGTGTTCCTTCGCGTTCTTTGCGCCTTAGCGCCTTTGCGTGAGACATATATTTCGTGCTCACGATGTACATGCCAAGCAATGCCGTTGACGTGAAGGTGATCGGGGCGGTGGGCACCGTGGTGCTCAACCGGCCGGGGCGCCGCAACGCGCTGACGCGCGCGATGCTCGCGCAGCTCGGCGAGGCGCTGCGCGACCTGCACCTGGAGAAGCGCGTGCGGGCGATCGTCGTGACCGGCGCCGGGAGTGCGTTCTGCGCGGGGATGGACGTGCACGAGATGCACGCCGCCGCCACGCTGCCAGAGAACGAGAAAGAGCGCGACTGGGGCGACACGGCCGAGGCCTATCGCGAGGTCGTTTCCCAAATGATCGAGCTGCCCAAGCCGATCATCGCGTCGGTCAACGGCCCGGCGGTGGCCGGCGGGGCCGGGCTGGTGCTGGCCAGCGACATCGTGGTGGCGAGCTCCGCGGCCCAGTTCGGTCTGCCTGATGCACGACACGGGCTGGTGGCGGGCATCGTCGCCCCGCTGCTCGCGTTTCGCGTCGGCGGCGGGACCGCGGCGCGCCTGTTGCTCACGTCCGCACTCTACCCGGCCGAAGAAGCGCACCGGCTGGGCATCTATCATGAGCTGACGGGCGAGGCGACGCTGTGGGCCCGCTGCGTGCAGCTCGGCGAAGAATGCGCCGCCGGCGCCCCGGAGGCCGTGCAGCTCTCCAAGCGGCTGCTGTACGAAACGATCGGCGAGCACCTGGCGACGCAGCTCTCGGTAGGCGCGGCGATGAGCGCGACGTCGCGGACGACCGAGGCGGCGCAGGAAGGGCTTACGGCGTTCGTGGAGAAGCGGCGGCCGGAGTGGAAATAGCCCCCGCCCCAACGGGGCGACAGTGTCGGCTTCAGACGAGCGACCGGCCGTTGAGACCGGATGAACTTCATGAAATCATTCAAGTGTACTGTCGCCCCGTCGGGGCTTCGGTGAATTCATTGTGACTGCCACCAGGGGCTAGCGCCCCTGGCTATTGACGGACGCCACTTCGTGGCTGGAAACTCTATTGACGGACGCCACTTCGTGGCTGGAAACTCGCTTCGTGGCTGGAAACTCTCTGAGGCCAGGCGTTGTACGTTATTGGCAATTCGCCCCAAAGGGGCGCGAGTCAATAGCCAGGGGTGTCAACCCCTTGGTAAGATGTCGCCCAATTCGACGAAGCCCCAACGGGGCGACAGTTTCGGCGGGCATTTCATTAAGGCGCGACATCATGCCGCAATCGTTTGCGTCGCTGCATTGCCACATTGTCTTCAGCACGAAGGGACGCCGGCCGCAAATCTCGTCCGAACTGCAGCCGCGACTTTTTGAATACATCGGCGGAATCGTCCGGAATCATGATAGTGCTCTCATCAGCGCGGGCGGAATACCAGATCATGTTCATCTCTTGGTTTCCATGGGCCGCACGATTGCCATCGCCGACATGGTGCGCTTGATCAAGGCCAATTCGTCGGGTTGGATCCATGATGAAATTGGATTGCGGGATTTTCAATGGCAGAATGGATATGGTGCGTTTGGCGTAAGTTATTCGAATGTCAGTGCTGTAAGGCAGTACCTGGCGAGCCAGGCAGAGCATCATCGAGCAAGAACGTTTCAGGACGAGTTTCGCGAGATTCTGCGCCGCCATGGATTGGAATGGGATGAGAGGTACGTGTGGGATTGAACGCTCTTCATTTTGTGGGTTTTTTGGATGCCGACCAAATTGAAATCGCCGGACCGGCGAGACCCCTGGAGCAATCCGCCATTTCACCGTAGAATCGCGGAGTCGCGACGCGGAGCGCCGAGGCGTCGGCGAATTCTGCCCGACTGTTTGTTTTCTGGCCAAGATTGAGCGGCTGAAAGCGAATTCCCACCGGGCAGCTCTAGCGGGCTTCAGCGAGTGACTGGTCTCAGTGAGGCCGTTCACGGGGAGGTTGGCCATGCAAACGCATCTTACGGTTCTGGGAGCCATTTACACCGCGTTGGGCGCCGTTGGTTTGCTGGTTGCTGTCATTAGCGTGGCGGCGATCGCGGGCGGTGGGCTGATCTCCGGCGACTCGGAGGCCATCGCCATCACCTCGATGGTCAGCGTATTCGTCGGAGCGCTTGTGTTGATTCCGGCCATTCCTTGCTTGATCGGCGGGGTCGGGCTGCTGCGACAAGCGCCTTGGGCGCGGATCGTCGTGATGGTGCTGGGATGCGTCAGCCTGCTGGCCATTCCGTTCGGCACCATCCTCGGGATTTACACGATCTGGGCCCTCACGAGGCCCGAGGCGGTCGCACTGCTCGCGGAAGACGCGATGCTGCGGTAAGCCCCCTGGAGCGGGCGGCGAATTCGCCGTACAATCGCGGAATCCCGCGACGCGGAGCGTCGCCGCTCGTGCGCGTTCCCACGCGGAGAAGGGTAGGGTGGGTCCAGTCTGCGAGACCCACCACACGGGCTGAAAAAACATGGTGGGTCTCGCAGACTCGACCCACCCTACACCTAGACCCTGACCCTCCACCCTCTCATGGCCAAAACCGGCAAACGCAAAAAGAAAGTCGAGACCGTGTTCCTCGTGTGCGAGGAAACGGGCGAC